>NZ_FMDO01000034.1 GCF_900095305.1 Proteiniborus sp. DW1
TTTTAGTTACTTATTGTGACTAGAAAAAGATCACAGTCCTAAATCTTAATCTTTTTACTTCTTATGGCCATTCAGTTAACGAATTATTTTATTGAAAGTAGTCATACAAATTAGATTAAATTATAAATACATGTAAATAATATGGTTAGATATTCTTGATAGAATTTCTATATTCAGTTCTTATACTAGTGTAACTTATTTATTGACTTAACTAAAAATTGAGGTGATATGATGAGAATTCCAAATCATATTGGGGTTATACCTGATGGAAATAGGAGATGGGCAGAATCAAAGGGAATGACGAAGGAAAAAGGATATGTTGAAGGGCTAGATCCAGGATTGGCTCTTTTTAGGTTATGTAAAGAGGCAGGAGTCAAGGAGCTTACTTACTATGGATTTACTACAGATAATACTAAGAGGCCAGTAGCACAAAGGATAGCATTTACAGAAGCTTGCATTAGGGCAGTAGAAATGCTTGCAAAGGAAGATGCATCCTTATTAGTAGTAGGAAATACAGAATCACCTATGTTTCCAAAAGAATTGATACCCTATACTTCTAGAAAGATTTTTGGAAATGGAGGAATAAGAATTAATTTTTTAGTGAATTATGGTTGGGAATGGGATTTAAATCAGCTAAAATTAGCAAATGATAAAAAAAAGAATGTCCATAAACATATTAAGTCTAATGATGTTTCACGTGTAGATTTAATAATTCGCTGGGGTGGTAGAAGAAGACTGAGTGGCTTCCTACCTGTTCAATCAATTTATGCAGATTTCTATGTAATAGATGATTTTTGGCCTGATTTTAAAAAAGAACACTTTTTTCAAGCTTTGGAGTGGTATAATAAGCAAGATATAACTCTAGGTGGATAGTAAATAGGCACTTGTAATAAATATTATTTCAATATAGACTATATATAGATATTAGCTAAGTAGGTGATCATATGTTTTTTGTTGGGATATTTGGCATAGAATCCAAGGAAAGGAAGATTAAGGATTTGTCTAATATCTTGTGTAAAGCTTGTAATAGAGAAGAAGCTGGACAACTAATAAAAACATACAACTATTTTCATTTTTTCTTCATTCCTATTTTTAAATGGAACGAGAGTTATTATGTTCTATGCAGTAAATGTGGTACAGTTTATGAAATATCAAAGGAAAAGGGCAAAATTATAGAAAGAGGAGAAGGGGAGAATTTAACATACTGGGACTTACGAGAGACAAGCAAAGATAATAGTATAAAAGTTTGTAAATATTGTAACCATCAAGTAGAAGATAGATTTTTGTATTGTCCTTATTGTGGAAATAGACTAGAATGAATTTGAGGTGATAAAATGGACCAAAAAAAAATAGCAGAATTTAATGTTAATGAACGTATTGAAGGATACTATTTGATAAAAGAAATAGAAGCTAAAACCGCTTCAAATGGTAACAATTTTTTAGATATTAAACTAAGTGACAAGACAGGAGATATAAATGCTAAACTTTGGGACTGTAAAGAAGATGATATATTACGCTTCACTAAAGATTCTATAGTTAAGATAAGAGGAGATGTAAGTGAATGGCAGGGTAAAAAACAACTTAGAATAGTCCTTATGAGATTAGCAAAGGATACAGACAACATTAACTTAGAGGATTATGTACAAACTGCTCCATATGAGTCAGATTATATGTATAAACAAATAATAAATTACATAGAAAAAATAGAAAATCAGGATATTTCAAAATTGGTCATTGAAATAGTAAACATGTATAAGGATAAACTATTATTTTATCCTGCAGCAAAGCAAAACCATCATGCAATTCGTTCAGGACTTCTTTATCATATACTTAGAATGCTAATGACTGCAGAGCGTCTTACAGAGGTATATACAAATATCAACAAGGATATTCTTTATGCAGGTATCATTCTACATGATATAGCTAAGATAGAGGAAATGGATGCCAACCAGTTAGGTATTGTTTCTAACTACACTGTAGAAGGACAACTTTTAGGACATATTATACAGGGAATTAAAATTATTGATAATGTAGCTACTAGACTAGGAATTAAAAGAGAAATCTCTGTACTTTTACAGCATATGCTTCTTTCACACCATTATGAACCTGAATTTGGAAGTCCTAAAAAGCCGATGATTCCTGAAGGAGAACTTTTACATTATATTGACATTATTGACGCACGGATGTATGATATGGAAAAAGCATTATCTTCAATTGAAACTAATGAATTTACTGACAAAATGTGGATTTTGGATAATAGAAGATTATATAAATCAGAGCTATACAATTCTAGCGCAAAGTTAGGAGATAATTCATCTTATGAGGGTATGAAAAGAATATGTGTACTAGATAAGGATGAGGTTTTTGATTCTGATATTTTATCTAAAATAAATAAGTAATGTTTTTATATTAGAAAGGAAGTTATAAAATGCATATTATTATTGTGGGGGCAGGAAAGTTAGGCTATATTCTAGCGGAATTTCTTTCACAAAACGATAACAATGTAGTAATGATTGATAATAATGAAAAGACACTTGAGAGAGCTAATAATCAATTTGACATTCTTACTTATAAAGGAAATGGGGCTCAAATGTCAGTACTCGAAGGCTTTAATATAAAAAATGCAGATTTATTAATTGCTACTACTGATAATGATGACACAAATATGCTAATATGTTATTTAGCAAAAAAAATGGGGTGTAAAAGGGTAGTAGCTAGAATAAGAGACCCGGAGTATTCAGATCAAGTTGACACACTGAAAAAACAGCTAGACATTGACTATGCAGTAAATCCAGAACTAGTTATGGCAAAAGAAATAGGGGCACATCTATTAAAAGGACAAGCGCTTAATATGGAGGATTTTGCGAAAGGTAAGGTAAGCATAGTTAATTATAAAGTGAATGAATTAGAAGGAATGGAAGGTAAGAAAATTAAAGATATTAATATACCTAAGTCTGTATTAATAGCTGCTATTTTAAGAGATGGGGAAGTTATTATACCATATGGAGATACTTTACTACATGATAATGATACTATATATTTAATTGGAGAAAAAGAAAGTATAGGAATGTTCAAAAGCAAAAGAGAAAGCTTGGAACATAATATTGTAGTTAAAAAAGTTATGATACTTGGAGGAGGAAATGCGGCTTATTACTTGGCAAAAAAACTTCTCAAAAACGGTATATTTGTAAAAATAATTGAAAAAGATGAGGGAAGATGTGGCTTTTTAGCTCAGGAACTTCCTGGAGCGTTGATCATTCATGGAGATGCTACTGACCCTTATCTTCTGACAGAAGAAAACATTAGTGAAGTAGATGCACTAGTATCTTTAACTGGTTTTGATGAGGAAAATCTTCTAATGACCTTGTTAGCTAAAAAATATGGGGTAGGAAAAGTAATCACAAAGGTAAGCAGATCTAATTATATTCCTATAATTGAACAATTAGGTATAAATAATGCAATAAATCCTGTTATGATAACAGCAGGAGAGATAATGAGGTTTATACAGGGTGGCAGGGTCGTCTCTCTATTCTTGTTATTAGGAGGAAAAGCTGAGGTACTGGAACTTATTGCAAAGGAAAATTCTAAGATTGTAGGCAAACCCTTAGCCGAGCTTGGCTTGCCTAAGGGAATAATAATTGGCTCAATAGTACAGAACGGGAAGGTAATCATTCCAAATGGTGATTCTATTATAAATCCAGGAGATAGGTTAATTGTTTTCTGCTTACAATCAGAGGTTATGACGTTAGAGAAAATGTTTTACAAAGCAAAGGGAGGCTTTATAGATGAACTATGGCATCGTTATAAAGGTTTTAGGAAATCTTCTTCTAATTGAAGCTGCTGCTTTTATTCCACCTTTGCTAGTATCACTAATTTATGGTGAAAAAGCCCTCATGTCGTTTATATATTCTATACTAATATTAATAATACTTGGTTTTCCCATGTCTAGGGTTAATATTACAGATAAAAGAGTTAAAGCAAAAGATGCTTTGTTCGTAGTATTTTTAGGATGGATTTTCGTGTCATTTTTTGGCTCTTTGCCTTTTGTTTTCTCAGGGAGTATTCCTTCACTTGTAGATGCATTCTTCGAGACTGTATCTGGATTTACAACTACAGGGTCTACTATACTTGGTGATATTGAAGCACTGCCAAATGGGATGCTTCTTTGGAGATCGCTTACTATTTGGTTAGGAGGTATGGGAATACTAGTGCTAACTGTTGCTATTCTTCCTGCTATTGGAGTAGGAGGATTTCAAATTTTCAAAGCTGAGACTACTGGTCCTATAGCTGAAAAAATAGTACCTAGAATAAAGGATACTGCAAAAATACTTTATGTTATATATGTGGGTATAACTATTATTCAGGCAATACTACTATGTTTTGGTGGTATGTCACTATTAGAATCTTTAATTCACACATTTGCTACAGTTGGAACTGGGGGATTTTCATCCAAAAATGCAAGCATAGGAGCTTTTAATAGCAGCTTTATCATATATGTTATTTCATTATTTATGATATTGTGTGGTGTTAACTTCTCTCTATTTTATGAAGTTCTTAAGGGTAGATGGAGAAATGTACTAAAAAATTCGGAATTAAGGCTTTATTTAGGAATTATTGCTGTCAGTACTCTGTTAATAACAATTAACTTAAATGGGAAAATATACAACTCTATATTCGAAACATTTAAACATGCATTATTTCAAGTGTCTACAATTATAACTACAACTGGATTTAGCACTGTAGATTTTAACAAATGGACTGATTTTAGTAAAAGCATTTTATTTATATTAATGTTCGTAGGAGGATGTGCTGGCTCAACAGGCGGTGGAATTAAGGTAATAAGATTATTGATTATGGGAAAGATTGTTAGGAGAGAAATATTGAAATTACTACATCCAAAAGCATATGTACCTATAAAAATAAATGATAGAATGCTTTCTTCTGATACTACTGCAAGTGTTTCAGGGTTTTTCTTTCTTTATATGGTAATTTTTGCGTTTTCAACATTACTAATTTCACTTGAGGGCATTGACCTAATCAGTTCTGCTAGTGCAGTTGGAGCTACACTAGGAAACATTGGTCCAGGTTTTGAACTAGTAGGTCCAGCTCAAAACTTTGGTTTCTTTGGTATACCAAGCAAAATTCTTTTTTCAATATTAATGCTATTAGGTAGATTAGAGTTGTTTACGGTTTTTCTTTTCTTTGTACCTGATTTTTGGAAAAACAGCTAATAGGTCGAAAAATCTTATTGATATATTTCATGTGAGAGTTTTTATATAATTAAGAAATTTTATTTTAGTATGGAACATAACCTAAATAGGTTTCAAGAAAAGCTTCCCCAAATAGATGTGCTTTGATAGAAGGCTATTTTAATAGTAAAATAGATTATTAGATTTTATGTGTTTTATGATATATAATAGAGATACAATAATATCATGTTTTTTCAAGGGGGAAGGCGTATGAAGTATAGAAAATTTGGTAAGCTTGATTTTCAAATATCAAACCTCGGCTTTGGTTGTATGAGGCTACCAGTTATAGATGGTGATAATGGGAAAATCAATGAAGAAGAATCTATTAAAATGATAAGATACGCTATAGATAATGGTGTTAACTATATAGATACAGCATATCCATATCACCAAGGTAATAGTGAGCTACTAGTTGGAAAAGCATTAAAAGACGGTTATCGTCAAAAAGTAAAATTAGCAACTAAGCTTCCAGTTTGGCTTTGTGATACTTATGATGATTTTGATAAATACTTAAATGAACAGTTACAAAAACTTGACACAGAATACATAGATTTTTATTTGCTACATTCTCTAAGCAAGAAATCATGGAGTAAAGCCAAAGATTTAGGTGTGTTACATTTTTTAGATAACGCTTTAGCTGATGGAAGAATAAAATATGCTGGCTTCTCATTTCATGATGAACTAAGTGTTTTTAAAGACATAGTAGATTCATATGATTGGTCATTTTGTCAAATTCAGCTAAATTATATGGATGAAAATTATCAGGCAGGTGTGCAAGGTTTAAAGTATGCTTCAGACAAAGGCTTAGCAGTAGTGATTATGGAACCAATCAAAGGAGGAAAATTAGCAAAGCAACCAGAAGGAAATTTGGAAGAACTATGGAAAAAATCAGGAGTTAAACGAACTCCAGCAGAACTTGCACTAAGATGGGTGTGGAATTATTCGGAAGTAAGTGTATTATTAAGTGGTATGAGCAATATGGAACAAGTAATAGAAAATATTAGAACAGCATCAAATGTAACTCCATTATCTCTTGAAGATAGTGAAATTAAACTGATAAATGATATAAAGGAAATTTATAATAGCCGCAACAAGGTTGGATGTACAGGATGTAAATATTGTGTACCATGTCCTAATAAAGTGGCTATTCCAAACATATTTGAAATTTATAATAATTACTTTGTTTATGAGGCTACAGATGCTGGTATCAATAGCTATGCAAAAATGAAAGAGTCAGGTATAGACTCATCAAATTGCATAGAATGTGGTCAATGTGAAAGCCTATGCCCACAAAACCTAGAAATAATACGACACTTAAAAGAAGCTGAACTAGTTTTAAATAGATAGTTAATTTGATTAGATAGCTATTTTTATTTAATAAAAGTAGCTAATATAATAATAATCACAAATAAATATCCGGCATATGCCGGATATTTATCTTGTTGTAGGAGTTATTCTTCTAATTATTTCTTCAATTTCTGATGCAAAACCTGATAAAGGTCTTCCCTCTCTAATACCATTTCCTATGTTTTCTATTCTGCTGTAAAGGTCAGGACTAGCTGTAACGTGTACAGTTTTTATATTATTATCTGATTCCTTAACTATATTTTCTATTCTATTTTTAAGAGTTGTCGTCACATCTCCTTCTATATTATCTGTAGTAGTGACTCCTACTAAACACCTATTTCCTGAAATTGCAACTGCAACATTTTTAATTTCATCTAGCTCTTCAATTTTGTTAGCTATTTTATCTGCTTGATCTGTTCCTCTATTATCGGTTAATGTTCGGTTTGGTACTGTTTGATTAGGTGCCCTATCAAGAATATTATCTGTTACATTTCTGTTGTTTAAGTTATTTCCTATATTCCTATTCATATCTGTTCTATCGTCAGCAAAATTCATATTTCTATTTAACTGATTGTCATTTTGTGTATTCGGTCTAGCTGGATTTCGAGCACAACCTATTAAACCAAAACTTATAACAAGAGCTAATATAGCAATAAATGATATAACTTTAAAATGTTTTTTCAAAATTACCACCTCCTATTATTATTTTGCTTTTATTTTAGTTTTTTAAGCCTAGATAAATATGTAGAAGATAGTAATCTTATACAAAGAATATTTATCATGTTTAAATAAAAACTAATTATTTTAAAAATCAATTGAATAAAATATGGTGTAAAAGATAGTAAAATATAATGTTATAAAATGGAATAAAAATTACAAATTGATTAAGATTGACTTTCTTTAGAGGATTTTTAAATAATCTGACGAAAATATTATGTGGTATTAGCATAATATATTTATTTTGGAACTTTTTATAAAAATAAAAGTCTAATATGAGATTAGTAGAAAAAGGGGTGAATTTGAAATGGCACTAATCGAATTAAAGGATGTTACAAAGCTTTATAAGATTGGGCAAATACAGGTTAATGCTCTAAACGGTATTGACTTATCTATTGAAAATGGAGAATTCGTTTCAATAATGGGGCCTTCAGGTTCGGGTAAGTCAACACTTCTTAATGTTATAGGCTGTTTGGACCAACCAACTACAGGTACATATAAGCTAGGAGGAAAAAATGTTGAGAAGGTAAGTGACTGGCAATTATCAGATATCAGAAACCGTTCCATAGGATTTGTATTTCAATCTTTTCATCTATTGCCAGGTTTGACTGCATTAGAAAATGTAGAACTACCTTTAATATATAGAGGGGTTCTTGGAAAAGAAAGAAAGAAGAGAGCAATAGAAGCTATGGAATCTGTAGGTTTAGGAGATAGAATGCATCATTTGCCTACACAGCTTTCTGGAGGGCAGCAACAGAGAGTAGCAATTGCACGAGCAATTGCAGGAAATCCATCTGTAATACTTGCTGATGAACCAACAGGCGCTTTGGACTCAAAATCAAGTCTCAACATAATGTCAATATTCCAAGAACTCAATAAAAAAATGGGTATTACAATAGTACAGGTTACTCATGAAGAGAAAATTGCACAGTATGGACACAAAATATTTAGACTTCTAGACGGTAAAATAGAAAAAATTGAAGTATTAGAAGAACAGCTTATAGCTATGGAATGATTATTTTTTCATTTTTGGAGGTGTTTCGATTGGGAAAAAGATTATTTATGATATTAATTGTAATTGCTATAGTAGTTGGAGGTGGATATTATGCTATTAAACAGCTTATGCCTGAAAAAGCTGAAGAAGTTCAAGGACCTATTTATTCAACCTTTGAGGTTAAAAGAGGAGATATTTCAGCAGGTGTAGAAGTATCAGGGCAACTAAATCCAACTTCATCAGGTGGAATCAGAGCACCTGGAGATAGGTATTCTGGAAGTTCTGTACAGTATATGATTGATAAAATCTTAGTAAAAGAAGGAGATGAAGTGACTCAAGGACAGGTAGTAGTTACCCTATTAGCTTCTGAGATAAATAATAAAATAAAAGATTTGCAAGAACAAATAGAGTCTCAAAAAAAACAGCTATCTCAGCTTACAGGATTATCACTAGATAAGGTAGATTATATAAATCCTACACAAGGTATTCAAATAATAGCACCAATTTCAGGAAGAATAATTAACCTTGATGCAAAAGAAGGTAAGGAACTGACTCAAGGACAGATAGTTGCTAGCATAGTTGATAATTCTAAATTTAAAGTAGCAGCTAAACTAGCTCCAACAGAGTTTGCTAAAGTTTCTGAAGGCCAGAAAGTAGCACTTAGCTTCCCTTATTTCGAGGATATTGTTGAGGGTACTATTACTGATATAAATTCAAGTCCTATACCAGATGATGCAAAAGGAACAGATGATACAAAAGAAGGTAATTTTGGTACTAATTTTGTTTACGCTGCAACTATTGAAGCAAAGAATCCAGGTTTGATACAAGCCAACATGAAAGTAAATATTGGTGTAGCTTATGGACAAGAATTATCACCAACTAACATTTCTTACTTATTATATCCTGGAGTAGTAGAGGGCTTTGTTGAAGAGGAAAAACTTATTGCCCCAGTAAAAGCGGTGGCAACCAAGATTCATGTAAAAGAAATGCAAGAAGTTAAAGCTGGTGATGTGATTGTTACAATGTCAGGAAACGATGTTAAGGACATGATTCAAGAGATAACAGATAAAATTAGAGAACTTAACAATGAACTGAGAGATTATTATACAAAGCTAGACCAGCTTGAAATAAGATCACCTATGGATGGAATAGTAGCTGGTATATATTCACAGCCTGGCGAAACTGTAAGTGCTGGGGATTGGATAGGTGATGTATACAATACATCTGATATGAGAATTTGGGCTGAAATAGATGATATTGATGTATTACAGGTACAACAAGGAGCGCCAGTTACTGTTTCAGTAGATGCATTACCTGGAGAAAAGTTTGATGGCACTGTATCTAGAGTATATACAATAGGTAAAGACAGAAATAGCGGGCTGACAAGATTTCAAGTAGAAATAGAAGTAGTTGGAGGTCCTCAATTGAGGCCAGGCATGCAGGCACGTGCTAAGGTTGATGCAGGAAGTGCTCAAGGAGTGCTATTAGTACCGCTTGAAGCAATTTTTGAAGAAGATGGAATTTCAAAAGTAGAAATCCTTGGTAATGATGGTATACCTAAAGTAGTTAATGTAAAGCTTGGACTTATGAATGATAGAATGGCTGAAGTTACAGAAGGATTAAATGAAGGAGATAAAGTAATTACAGGTAGCACTGCAGACTTATTACCAAGCCAGCATATAAAGTCAAATGATTCTATTCTTCCTTCTACAGATAACAATAATGAAAATAAGGGGAGTAATGGAAACAGCGATAGTAATGTAGAAGGCAGTAATTAAGGAGGGAATTTAAATGAATCAAAATAAAGGCAAATTTTCCTTCTTGATTAGATTATGGTTTACTGCAAAGATGGCAGCACATGGGATTATTTCAAACACTTTAAGATCTTTTTTAACAATTCTAGGAGTAGCTATTGGTGTAGCCTCTGTAGTAAGCTTAATGGGGATAGGAGAAGGTGCAAGACAATCAGTAGTAGAACAGTTCGAAAGCTTAGGCTCAAACGTAATTGAAATAAAGGCGCAACACTCTAGTGTAGAATTTGAGCCAGAATTTGCAGAAGAGTTAGTTGAAAGGGTTCAAGGTCTTGAAATGACAACTCCAGTACTTAATACAAGTGCTACTATGAAATGGAGAAGAGCTAGGGGAAGTGTTGATATAGTAGGTGTTAATAGTCATTTTCATAAAATTAGAGACATGGAATTACTTTCAGGTAATTTCTTTACTGAACTACATGTAAAGCAACGTTCACCTGTTGCAGTATTAGGATATAATATGGGGATTGGACTTATGAATGGAAGAAATCCTGTAGGTCAATCTTTTACACTAGAAGGACAGACCTATAGGATCGTAGGAGTTTTAGAACAAAAAGGTGCAGGTAAGGCAGAAGATATAGATGATAAAATAATAATTCCTTACACATCAGCATTAAAAATTGCAGAAAAAAGAACTGTAGATCAAATATGGGGAAAAGCTACATCAAAGGAAGAAGCTGATTTAGTTGTAGTACAGCTTGGTAGAATATTTAAGAGGAAACTTGGTTTGGATCAAACTGCTCCTACAGGGGGTAATGGAGAAGAAGGAGCAGTTGCCGAAGTTGCCGAAGCTGGAGTATATTATGATTATTATTATGATTACTATGATGAGCCAACTCAACCTCAGATACCTAATAGTGGAGAAGATTTAATTACCATAACTAGCTTAAATCAGCTAGTTCAGGAAGCAGACAAAGCAAATCGAGTAATGACATTACTACTAGGTGGAATAGCAGCAGTTTCTCTATTAGTAGGTGGGTTAGGTATTATGAATATTATGTTAGTGGCTGTTACGGAGAGAACAGAGGAAATAGGTCTTAGAAGAGCAATAGGTGCAAAGCAATCAGATTTACTTTTACAGTTTATACTTGAAGCTCTTTATCTTAGCGCAATAGGAGCTATAGCGGGGACTGCTCTTGGAATATGGAGTTTGAGCTTATTTGAAAGATATGGATTCAGTACAGCAGTGAACTTCCAGGCTATAGAAATAGCAACAATTGTAGCACTCTGTTCAGGACTGCTTTTTGGAGTGTATCCAGCAATATCTGCTTCATCATTGCCACCAGTACAAGCTTTAAAAAGACAATAGAAATCAAAATTATGCCAGAGAAGACTATTCTCTGGTTTTCTTTTTTACTTATTTTGTTAATGCTTTAATTCCATAAGTTGTATAATTATAGTACTTTAGTTACATGTATAGTATAATAATCTTAAATTTGAAATAAAAATAACTTAACTTTTTATAAGGAGGAACAGATGAAAATAGATTCAGATACTAAACTTTATTGTTTAATAGGTAATCCTATTTCTAAAAGCCTATCACCACTTATCCATAATTCTATTTTTGAATATAATTCTATAAATGCAAAATATTTGGCTTTCAACATAGATAATTCTGCAGCTTTAGAAAAAGTAGTACATGGTTTAAGAGCATTGAAAGTGAAGGGTTTTAATGTAACAATGCCGTATAAAATAGAAATAATGAGGTATCTTGATGAAATAGATGAAAAAGCTAAAATATTAGGAGCAATAAACACTGTACTGAATATAGATGGAAAACTAATTGGCTTTAATACAGATGGAGATGGGTTTATCAAGTCTCTTAAGGATAAAGAAATAGACATTAAAGGTAAAAAAGCTTTATTAGTTGGGGCTGGTGGTGCTGCGCATTCAATTGCAGTATCACTCGCTTATGAAGGAATAAAGGAAATAATAATTGTTAATAGGAATATCCAAAATGCACATAAGCTTCAAAAGCTTATTAAAAGTATATATCCCAATGTACATGTAAGGTGTTATAAATTGGAGCAGGAGGAGGATATTCCTAAGGATATAGAGCTATTAGTTAACACTACTCCTATAGGCATGTACCCAAATATTGAAGATATACCTATTTCGCCAAGTAGATTTAATTCTAGAACTCTTTTCTATGACATTATTTACAAGCCTCTTAATACTAAATTTATTTTAGAGGCTGGAGAACTAGGTTATGAAACTATAAATGGTATAGACATGCTAATTAATCAAGCTATATATTCTCAAGAAATCTGGAATAAAGAGTTATTTGATGAAAAAACAGACTGGTTATATATAAAAGACAAAATAATATCCCAAATTGAAAAATAACTTCAAAAATTGAAGGAAAATCCATTTTTGTGTAGAAATATACTAATATAATCCTTTTATTTAATATAAAAAAGGTGGGGCTATATGAGTAAGAATTTTAGCTTAGGGAATCTATTAATTTCTGCCAATAAAATAAGTGAAAGTCAGTTAGGAGAGGCGTTATGTCAACAAAAAAAAGAAAGGAAAAAGTGTATAGAGGAGATATTAGTAGAGTTAGGCTTTGTAAATGAAGAAGATATATTAGAAGTTTTAGAAAATCAGTTAAAAATTCCATCAATTGATTTAGCAAACTACACAATAAATCCCAAAGTTATCTCTATTATACCTGAGAATATTGCTCGCAGATATGGCTTAATACCTATCGATAAAAAGAATAATAAATTGATTATAGCTGTAAGCGACCCATTTAATATTATTGCAATTGATGATATTAAACTTCTTACAGGTATGGAGATAGAGGTTGTTGTTTCTTTGAAATCTGTAATATTAAAAACTATAGATAAGTTTTATAGAGTAGAGAAAACAAAAAAGGTATTGGAGGAACTTGAAGAATCGTATATACCTAGTAGCATTAAGGATTTAGAAGATGGAGACTTATCAGATGTGAATAGTGCTCCAGTAGTGAAACTAGTTAATTCTATAGTCGTACAAGCTATTAAAGTAAAGGCAAGTGATATACATATCGAACCTTTTGAAAACAGTGTAAGAGTAAGATATAGGATTGATGGAGATTTACAGGAAATTATGAAGTTTTCTATTAAAAGTCATATGGCAATAGTTACTAGAGTAAAAATAATGGGAAAGATGGATATCGCCGAGAGGAGAATTCCTCAGGATGGTAGAGTTGAAACTGAACTAGAGGGTAAAGAAATTGATATGAGAATCTCTACTTTACCAACTGTTCATGGAGAAAAAATTGCCATTAGATTATTAGATAGAAATGGCTTTAGTTTTTTAAAAGAAGACTTAGGATTTGAAGATAGAGATTTAAAGATATTTAATAAAATAATTAAACAGCCCTACGGCATAGTACTAGTAACAGGTCCTACAGGCAGTGGTAAAAGTACAACTTTATATACTATATTGAAAGATTTAAATGATGAGGAGAAAAATATAGTCACTATTGAGGATCCTGTTGAATACAAGCTTGAAGGAATAAATCAAGTGCAGATAAATAATAAATCAGGATTAACCTTTGCAAATGGATTAAGGTCTATTTTAAGACAAGATCCAGATATAATAATGATTGGAGAAATAAGAGACTCAGAAACTGCTAAAATCGCAATTAGAGCTTCAATCACAGGTCACCTTGTTTTATCTACACTTCATACAAACGATACTGCATCTACTATAGTGAGACTAATTGATATGGGCATAGAACCATATTTATTATCTACTTCTGTTATAGGAATTATATCCCAAAGATTAGTTAAGAAATTATGTTCGAACTGTAAAACACCTTACGAGCCAAGTCTACATGAGAAAAAGATGTTAGGGCTGAACCTTGAAGATAAAGCAACTCTTCATAAACCAGTAGGTTGTAATAAATGTTTTAAAGGTTATAGAGGTAGAATTGCTATTCATGAGATTATGGACATAGATAAGGACATAAGAAAGCTAATAGATAATAGAGCTACTACAGATGAACTGAAAGAAGCTTCTATAAAGAATGGTATGATAACACTTTATGATAATGTAGTGAATTTAGCATTGAAAGGAATTACTTCAGTAGAGGAAGTTTTTAGAATTGGATATACATTAGATTAAGGAGGTTATTAAATTGGAATTTTTAGAAGTGATTAATAACGGAGTAAATAAAGGAGCCTCTGATATCCATATTACAGTAGGTATGCCAATAATATATAGGATAGATGGTAAGCTTGTAAAAATAGGTGAAGAAATTCTAAGACCTTCAGTTACTGAGGAAATAGTGAAGAAAATTTTAAATGATAGACAGATGAATAAATTACTTGACAAAGGTGAAATTGACACATCTTTTTCAAGTCCGGGAATAGGTAGATTTAGAATAAATATTTATAAGCAAAGAGGATGCTATGCATTGGCTATTAGAATTATACCTCTAACTATACCAGCCATGGAAGAGTTGGGCTTGCCTAGTGTTATTAAAGATTTATGTAAATTACCAAGGGGGCTTATATTGGTAACTGGACCTACAGGCAGCGGAAAATCTACTACTCTAGCTTCAATGATAGACTTAATTAATAACGAAAGGAATTGCCATATATTAACGTTAGAGGATCCGATAGAGTATCTGCATAAACACAATAAAAGTATAGTTAACCAAAGGGAAGTAGGAAATGATTCCTTAAGCTTTGCAAAATCACTAAGAGCTGCACTCAGGCAAGACCCAGATGTAATTTTAGTAGGAGAAATGAGAGATTTAGAGACTATAAGCATTACATTAACAGCGGCAGAAACTGGCCATCTTGTTTTATCTACTCTGCACACATTAGGAGCTGCAAAGACCATAGATAGAATAATAGATGTTTTTCCTCCCTATCAACAGCAGCAAATTAGAATTCAACTTTCTTCTACACTTCAGGCAATTGTATCTCAGCAGTTATTGCCCATAGCAGGTGGGAAAGGAAGAGTTGCTGCATTTGAAGTAATGATTGCTACTTTAGCAATTAGAAATTTAATTAGAGAGGGAAAATCTCATCAAATAGATACTGCAATCCAAACAGGAGCCCAATTTGGTATGCAGACAATGGATAGTTCCCTATTGTCGCTATATAATAAAGGATTTATTAATAGAGAAATGATATTAAGCCAATCTGTAAATCCTGATATTATTAGAAAATATGTAATATAGTCAGGTGGTGATTTTGTGCAGTTTATGTATAGGGCTGTAACAGATAGTGGGCAAGTTATAGAGGGAGTTTATGAAGCCAACAGTGAGTGGGAAGTATTAGCAATGCTTAGAAGCAATGAATATATACCTATATCAATTGAATATAAAGAAAAGGAAAATCCAATTTTTCCCTATTTTACCAAAAAGATTACTAAGAGAGACTTAGCAGTATTTTGTAGACAGTTTTATACTATGTTAAATGCGGGTGTCACCATTGTCAAATGCTTAAATATATTAGAAGCTCAGACAGAAAACAAAGTAATGAGAAAAGCAACAAGAACCACATTAGATGATGTTCAGAAAGGAATGACGTTATCTGAAGCAATG
Source organism: Proteiniborus sp. DW1 (assembly GCF_900095305.1). NCBI lineage: Bacteria > Bacillati > Bacillota > Clostridia > Eubacteriales > Proteiniborus > Proteiniborus sp. DW1. Next base: position 15,664 of record NZ_FMDO01000034.1, read on the forward strand.
AGAAAACATGATACAGTATTTCCAAATCTACTAGTAAATATGGTAGAGGCAGGAGAAATAAGTGGTAACCTAGATATAATTATGGAACGTATGGCTATGCATTATGAAAAAGAAAACAAAATAGAAAATAAAATAAAAGGTGCAATGATTTACCCTATTGTTTTAGGGGTGGTGTCCATAGCAGTAGTAATTTTCCTATTAGTAGCTGTAATGCCAACCTTCATAAATATGTTTGAAAGCAGTGGAGTAGAATTACCTGCTCCAACAAGGATACTTCTTAATATTAGCAATTCTCTACAAAATCAGTGGTATATTTACTTAGCTTCTATATTAGTGTTAGTACTTGGCGTTGGGTATTTTGGAAGACAAGAATCAGGGAGATTATTTATTGATAGTCTAAAGCTTTGCATGCCAGTTATTAAAAACACAAATATAAAGGTGGCCACTTCAAGATTTACAAGAACACTTTCCACACTACTATCAAGCGGTATACCATTACTTCAAGCTTTAGATGTAGTATCCAAAATAGTGAATAATAAATTTTTAAGCTATAAGCTTGAAAATGCCAAAGAAGAAGTAAGAAAAGGTGTCCTACTATCTAGAGCAATTAAAGAAATTAGGACCTTTCCTCCCATGGTAGATTCAATGATTAAAATTGGAGAGGAATCAGGCTCATTAGACGAAGTGTTATGTAAAAGTGCAGACTTCTACGATGAAGAAGTAGAAACAGCAGTTCAACAAATGACAGAAATACTCCAACCAATACTTGTAATAATTATGGCATTAATAGTAGGTTTTATAGTTATAGCAATGGCACTCCCAATGTTTGATATGGTAAACGCAGTTCACATATAAGGAGTAAATTTGAAGGGGTGATGTATAGAGGCCAGATAAGCATTGATATACACAGAGAGTATAGTATTTTTCAAAATTGAGGGGGATACTTATGTCTAAATTTATTCAGAAGTATTTGAGGTATAAAGAAGGTTTTACTTTAGTGGAGTTAGTTGTTGTTATTGCTATATTGGGTATATTGGTGGCTATAGCAGTACCTAAATTGACTACATCAAGAGCAGTGGCGGCAGATACTGTACATCAGGCTAATATTAAAACTTTAACTAGTGCTGCAATTATGTTTATTGCCGATAAGGGGGTGCCAACTAAAGGAGATAGTATAGTTTGGAGCCCAGCAGGAGGAACAAAAGCTTCTAGTATTACTGATGCTGATTCAGTAGCTGCTAATGCATGGGCAAAATATCTCCAAGAATGGCCTAAAGCTCCAACAGGAACTTCATACTTAGATGTTAACGGAAAAGGATATAAAGTAATTATTTATGATACTGGGCAGATAGATGTGAATAATGATGGAGTTAATGATGTAACTCCGCCAGAGGAATGATAGGAACCTTGTTCTATTATAGAGTAAATTATACATTCATAAGCACTTATTTAATTTTACTAGTGTTTAAATTTATGACTTTGTTTCAAGACTGAGTAAAGGAGGGATTACATGTATATACAAGTATGCATATTTGGATGTATAATAGGTTCATTTCTAAATGTATGCATATATAGAATTCCTAGAGAAGAATCTATAGTTTATCCCTCTTCTCATTGTCCTGAGTGTAACACTCCTTTAAAGTGGTATGACCTTCTGCCAATATTTAGCTTTTTATTTCAGAAGGGCAAATGTAGATATTGTGGGATGACTATTTCTCCACAGTACCTTATTGTTGAATTATTAAGTGGTATTTTATATACTATAATATTTTATTTTTATGCAGCAACTGTTGATTTTGTTTTTTATAGCTTATTAATTAGCATTTTGATCACTATTAGTTATATAGATTACCACCATCAGATTATACCTGATTCCTTGGTAGGTACTATATTATTACTAAGTATTTTTTACAAAACTATACTGTTTGCAATACATAAAACACCATTTAACTTGCAAGATAGTATACTAGCCTTATTAATAGGCGGAGGATTATTTCTAATTATTGCTATAGCATCAAAAGGGGGGATAGGAGGAGGAGATATAAAGCTCATTAGTGTATTAGGCTTTATATTGGGAATAAAAAAAACAATCTTGACAATATTGTTATCATTCATAATAGGAGCAGCTTTTTCAATATTTTTATTGATATTAAAGAAAAAAGAGAGAAAAGATGTTATCCCCTTTGGACCTTTTATAAACATAGCATTTAGTATTGCTTTATTTTTTGGAGACAGTATTATCAACTGGTATGTTTTTAGTTTTTTAATTTAAAGAGAAATTTTCTTTGAAAAAGAATGCAGAAAAAGGATTAAATTTAAATGGGGCGATTTTTTCAATATTGCTACTAGGATTAATGTTTTATCTACATACTATCAATGTCTTTTTATTAAATAATGGAATGAAATAAGAGAAAAGCTGAAGGAGGAACTTAATTGATACTATCATTACTCAACAAAAACATACTATCAATTGACCTAGGCTCCTATGAGACAAAAATAATTGAAGCAAAAAAAAACAATGATTTCATACAAATAAATAAAGCCTTTTCACTGCTAACTCCTAAAGGCTCTTATGAAGATGGTAGGATAAAAAATGAGAAACTCTTAAGTGAAGCATTAAGACATGAGTTTAAGAAAAATAAAATATCTTCAAAAACTGCATATTTGACAATTAAAAGCACAGCTATTATTACTAGAGAAGTTTTCTTTCCATTAGTTGAACTAAAAGAAATACGTGGAATGCTGATGTATCAACTTCCTGAATATTTGCCTATGGATATTAGTAGATATGCAGTCCAGTACAAGATATTAGGAAAGTTTTTTGATGGTGAAAAAGAAAGGCTTAATATACTAGTAGTAGCTGTTCCTAAAGATATTGTAGAAAAACACTATTTTTTACTATCAAATCTAAACTTAAAACCAGTAGTATTAGACTATCAATCTAATTCAATTAGTAAGCTTATTTGGTTTACTGATACAATAAATAACCACATACTTGTTTCAGAAAAAACTATAGCTGCTATAGACTTAGGATACAGTAGCACAAATGTATCCATTATAAAGAGTGGTAAAATTCGGATAAGCAGGGCTATTGAAGTAGGTGGAGAGGATTTAGACCGAAATATTATGAACTTGTTTGATTTTACTAAAGAAGAATTATATGAAAAGAAATATAATATACGGGATGTTAATGAAATTAACACTGATTATTCAGATTACAATAGATTTATTAATGTTATAAAAAAAACTATTGAAAGTATAATTGAAAAGCTTGAGAAAATTATTAAGTATTATATTAGTAAAGAAGTGGAGAATGATATCAATATGATATTATTATATGGGGGCCTATCTCAGATAAATGGGGTAGACAAGCTTTTTTCCAATTATTTTAACATAGATACAGTGGTTTTCAATAACCTAGATAAAGTAAGCATCCAAACTGATCCTAATAAATACTTCAACTGCATAAGTACTCTATTAAGAGATGAAGAGGTGTAACAATGTGGAAGATTTAAACTTCTTTGATTCTTATAATAAAAAGAAGTCTATAAGACCAAATAAAAATCTCATATTATATGGATTAGCTATCCTTATTATTTTAGGTATGATTATTTTTTCAGTTTTTAACTTAGTTGTAATAAATAAGCTAAACATGGAAGTTATTATATTAAAACAGCAAGTAGAAACTAGAAAATCAAATAAAAAAATGAATGAGATTCTGGCAAAAGAAAAAAAAATTAAAGAGTTAAGAGAGAAATTTGAGCAATTGAGACAACTAGATGATTTTTTGGATTCACAAGACATTATCAATGAACATTTATTAGATTCTATAACTGCTAGAGTGCCTGAAAATATATTCTTGAATTCTATGATACTTAATGCGAATTTAATTACACTCGACGGGATTGCAAAGGATAAGAAGTCTATTTCAGATTTTGAGCATAAACTTGGAGAAATAAAATACTTCGAAGATATTTTTATACCAGCTATTTCCTATGAATATGGCTACTATACTTTTACTATTAACATAAAGCCTAAGGAGGTGGAGATAGTTGGAAGTCAAGATAGTGACTAAAGGTCTAATGAAAAAGAGAATAAATTTGAGTAAAAAAGAAAAAAATTTACTGATTCTTTTACTTCTTGTAATGCTACTTTGGCTATTCTATAGATTTGTATTCACTAGGCAGTCTATAAAGATATCAGAACTTGAACAGGAAAAAAACAATTATTATAATGAATTATTTAAGATAGATACTATTCTTGCAAGGGATAAAACTATAATTAAAGAGTGGTCAGAACTAAATGAAGATGTTAGATATATTCAAGATAAGTATTTTGCTGTTATAGATCAGCCAGAAATAATGCATATGTTAAACGACATAGTTGATAGCAATAGCTTAAAAATTCCTAGTATGTATTTTAAGGTACCGGATTATGAAATGTTAGGAGATATAGAAACTAAATGTCTTGGTATATCAATACCCTTTGAAGGAAGCTATGGTGAACTTGGAACATTTCTCTCTGATTTAACTTTTTCATCAAAGAGGTTTTTGGTAAATCAACTGACTATTTCTAAAGCTGATAATGGAAATTTGATTGGACAGATAAGTTTAAATGCTTATAGTTACGATGAAATAATAGACGGTAATATTGATTCAACTTATAATACTGAGGTTCAAAAAGTAATTAAAGAAGACCCCTTTATCCCATATGAGGGATATAGTGCAGAATCAGTAGAAGATGTTTATGGTGAAGATTATCAAATAGATGGAGAAATCAAAACTAGAATTACTTTGGAAGATTTTGAAGGTGACGATATATTTTTTATGTCAACAAGTCCTGATGTGACTGGTAAAGTTTCAAAATTTTCCAGTTCAAAACATGGTAAATACAGTTTACGTACTGAGTTTTTTATTTACACAGAAAATAAGGAGGAAAGGGCATATATAGTTTTTGATGATAAAGATATATTCTTAAAATATCCTCCTACATCTATAGGAGTATGGGCTCATTCTTACGGATATTCTCCTGTAACTTTAGGCTTCAGATTTCAGGATCAAGAAGGTAATAAAGTTGACCTAGAACTTTCAAAAGGTGTAAACTGGATAGGGTGGGAGTTTATAGAGACAATGCCACCTCAGGATATAAATTTATATCCACTGAAACTTCAAAGAATATATCTTGAACTAGGGAAAAATAAAGATGATTACGGAGTAATACTCTTTGATAATATAGAAATAGAATATCCTCTCAGAGATAATGAAGAGCAAAAACAAGAAAAGTCATTTTCATTCTATCTAGTTCAATATGGTGACACCTTAGAGTCAATTAGTGAGAAAGTTTACGGTACGAAACTAAAATATAAAGAAATAATGAAGGAAAATGGACTAAGTAATAATAGTTGCCTTGAAGCAGGAGAAATATTAGTTATACCAAATTAATCGCATTAAAAGGTGATGAATATGAATAAATTTTTAAAGCAATTAGGGACCTGGAGTTTAATTCTTTTCATATTATTTATTTTTTTTCCGACAACTTCATTCTCTTCGGTTACTGATGAAGGCTATAGTTATGGATATTCTGAAGGTTTGGTAGAAGGTATAAGGGAAGCGGAATATGATTTGGTGCGAGGACACAGTAAAAATTATTTGAGGACTATACCTAATAATGATGAAATAATTGAGGTGTTTAAATTAGATAGGGAGAGTACAATATATAAAAACGCTTTTATAGATGGATATAAAGATGGTTTTAGGAATGGTTACAATAAAACTTATAGAGATTCAGATGATAAAGATGAAAATGAAAAAACCTCATATGCAAAAAGACTTGGGTTTGTTATGGGAGAAGTATTTGGTTATAGAGATTACTACGAGGGGAAATCGAATATGGTGAGCAGGACTCTTCCCTCTAATTTTGATATAATCGAGATATATGATTTGAGAAAAGAAACAAGTGACCATAGAGCTGCTTTTATGAATGCTTTCAAAACTAAGTTTCAGGAAGGCTATGAGGAAGCATATAGAAAAGCAAAATTTGAACCATTTGAAAGAACTTTTAAACAAGGAAAAAGTGATGGTGGATATTTCGGCGGGTTATTAGGAGATTTACAAGGGAAAAGAGACTATTACTACGGAAGAACATGCAACTGGAAAAGAAACTTACCAACTAGGCCTATAATAGCTAGCAGCTTTTTATTAAATCTAAATTCCAATGAGTATGAAGATGCCTTTGTAGAAGCATTTATTTATGCCTATGAAGAGAACTATAATAATTCCTTTATAAGTGCAAGTTCAACTATCAACAACATTGCTTATGAAAATGGATATAATCATGGAAAGATAATAGGAAGAGAAAGAGGGGAGGGGCTTGCCAGTGTGGATTTACTTCTTGGACAGTATAATGATGCACTGAGACATATGAGTACTGAATATGAAATTATTAATGAATTTGAATTATATTTACATAATGATAAGTATAGAGAGGGTTTCATTAGTGGTTATAATGAAGGATTAAGTGAAGGATATATTGAAGCATATCAGGATTTAAGCTTTGTAAACTTGCAAACTAAACTTAAAACTACAATCATACCATTAAGCGGTGGTGAAGTAGCTACTAAGGATAATAAATTTTTTGTAAAAATAAGTGCTGGAACTTATTATAATGATGTGACAGTAAATATCAATGGTCTAGTGGACTCTAATAGAACTTATTTACAATCTAATAATTCTTTTATTCAGGCCTCTGAACTATATTCTATTACAATTGCAAATTCATCTTATGAGTTTGATAACAATAAGTCTATTGAGCTAAGCTTTGAATACTATGGTCCTCAGAATGGAGGTATATATAAGTATAATAATAATTCCTGGACTTATTTACCAAGTAAAATAATAGATAATAGAATAATCACTTATATTAGACCTAGTTCTATAAACACAGATAGTGGAATCTATGCAGTTTTCATAGATAAGAATTTTGTAAAATTAAAAGACATAAGAGGACATTGGGCAAAAGATGAAATTAATGCTTATGTAAGAAGAGGACTTGTTGAGCCATTTAATGATAGTACTTTTAGACCAGATTTGCCTATAAATAGAGGCCAGTTGCTTGAATTATTAAGTAGGGTATACAAATGGAGTTTAACTGGGCTTGATGATAAGTTAATGGAAATTGAAACATTAGAAGATTATGATAAGTTGGGTAACTATAAGCTACTAGTTGCTTATGGGTTAAAATATGGTTATATTGATCTCTATTTTGACAATACATTTAAAGTAGACAATAATGTTACATATAATCAAATTAGCTATATAATGAGAAAAGTAACAGGAGATAACAACTTTAATTGGACTAATGTAGCTAATAGTATGGTGAAGGATAAGGATACACGTTGTAAAAGCTATGATTCTATGGACAATACTATAACAAGAGCAGAAGCAATTTATATGCTTTATCTGCTAAATGAGTGAAAAAATTAATAAATTGGCATTTCTATTAATAGGCAGTATGCCAATTTTTTATGTATCTAACATTTGTTCTATAAAAAATTCTTCAATAATATATTGAACAAGTGAAGATAATTGATTATTTTAAGTCAAAAATCATGTTTTCAGCGAAATATAATAAAATTTTATAAAAAAAGAAGGATTTTAATGAAATTTGTTGAATATAATTTTTTGAATATTTTGAAATTACAGCTATTTTTTGGAGTTATTATCTTATCTTTTAGGAGTAAAAGTATGATTAGAAAATTAAGAAGCTGTTCTGGACTTTCACTCATAGAGTTACTTTTTACCATTTCAATATTAGGAATCGTTATGATATCTATTGCTCCTCTAATGATAAATTCTAATAAAATAAACAGAAAATCAGAATCTTTATATAATGCAACACTACTAGCGCAAGGATATATGGAAAGCATAAAAGCCTCTGATTGTATCACAGTTGGACGAACCGTTGAAATCCATGATAATACTCAAGTGATAATTGATATTGAGAAAGTTGTCAAGTATGACCACTTTTATAAAGTTACTATTGAAGTTTTACAAGACCATGAGCTTATAGAAAGATTTGAAGGATATAAGATAATTATGCGGTAGGAGAGAGCTATTGTGAATAAACTTAAATACGACAGCAAAGGGTCCACACTTATCGTCTTATTACTTATAATATCAGTAATAGTTTTAATAGGAACTATGGTAATGTCTCTTGCTGTTTTTAATTTCAAAATGAAAAAAACAAATAGCTTAGTCAAGCAGAACTTTTACTTAGCGGAAGCTGGCATAGAAGAATCTCTTGTTATTGCTAAGGAGTTTGTAGCTAAAGCTTTTGATTATGCTGTATCTAAAGCTGAAGAGTTTAATGAAATAGATAACCAAATAAATAATAAAATTAATAATAGACTGTTTGCTATAGCCGACGAGATAACAGAAGATAGAAGAAACATTGTCTTTAGTAAAGCTTTTAAGAACTTTATAAAGGGTAATTGTACAGATATATATCCCAACCATAGCCTTATTTCAGTGTTAAAAAATAGCGAATCCTATGTAGTATATAATAATGGCTATCCTAAAATTAGTCCTAAGATAATCGAGGGAACAAATTTTTTCCAGATAGAAGTTAAATCTACTTACATGAATGGTTATATAAGGAGTGATATAACACTGAAGTACGAAATAAACATTCCAAACTATAGTGATATAATTCTAAATAATGAGCTAAAATCTGAAGATATCATTAGAATTATTGAATGGAAAAAGGAAAGGTAGATAGTGAATGTTATTTGATTATAGAATCTCGAATAGAGGGTTTACCCTTATAGAACTAATAATATCCTTAGCTTTAACAGGTATTATTCTATCAATTATTTTGTCGATTTTGATTTCTAATATATCTATGTTTCACATTAACGATAAAGATATAGAACTTCAGCAGCAGAGTCAATTTATTATAGGTTTTCTTGAAGACAAAATAATTGAGTCCATAGGAATTACTTATTTACAGGATGATAATGGTATTACTAAGCATGAAACTAATGAAAAAGTTAATTTAAAAAAGGTAATATTTAAAAACATACCTGAAGCTGATGATGAAGGATATATATTTCAATTAAGTAAGGATCCAAGTCATAACTATTATAATTTAAAATATGGGGAAGGATTATCAGGTGTTTCAACAGTTGAGGTAGGGAATTATATTGAAAAGATTGAAGTGGAACCGATTCACGTAGATAATATTTATACCGAAGCTAAGGGTTTAGCCTTAGAAATATTGTTTAACATTAATGGTAAAAAGAAAGCTTTTAGAACCCAGCTTTTTTTTAGAAACTACCATAGGAGGTAGTGATGAAAAGTAAAAAATTTGTTAAGGGAATGACTCTTATAGAGTTGATATTAGTTATTTCAATATTAGCTCTTTTAGTAGCAATTATTATGCCCAAAATAGAAAGAAGAGACTATTATTTGATGACAATCAGTAGGACTCTAAGGGACGATATAAGAAACATAAGATATATGAAAATGACTGAAGGTAAGTCTTATCTTATCTCCTTAGAAGGTACTCAGTATACAATTAAAGAAGGATATAAGGTCATAAAAAGGGTAAAATTAGAGAAGGATTTTAAAATGACGAGTAATTTCCCTAAAGGAGAGATTTACTTTACTTACAATGGATCTCCTAATTGTGGAGGAACCATAACAATATTTGATAACAAGAAAAATAAGTATTGTGAAATTACTATTGTACCTTCAACAGGAAGAATATTATTAAAAGACGAGTTTTTTTGAAGGATATAGTAAACTTAAGTAGAATTATATAACATAATAGAATATCTGAGGAGGAAGTAATTTGGAACTACATAACTATATGGAAGACGCGGTTAGTAAGAATATTGATAGAATATTAGATAGATACAAAAATGTATGTAAGTGCAATAAATGTAAATTGGATATTACAGCTATAGCACTGAATAATTTACCACCTCGCTATACAGTAACTGAGAAAGGTAAATTATTTACAAAAGTCAGAGAACTAGAACCACAATATGAGGTTGATATAATAAGGGAAATAACTAAAGCAATTAAGATAGTGTCAACACAACCACATCATGAATAAAAAAATAAATTATATAGAGAAAATATTGATAATGATATGATTTTTCTATTCAAAAATAGAGAATTGTGTTATTATAGTATAGAAAATATTTCTTTTCTAAATAAATACATAAAATTTATAATTAAGTCTATATAAGTGTTATAAAGAATGGCTTCTAGTTTAATAATAAATAATAGATACTGGATGCTGTATATATACGTTTTTAAGACTTAATATAATTAATTTTAAACATGAAGTAGGAGGTAAATTATGATTTCAGCAAATGATTTTAAAAAAGGTATTACATTTGAAATGGATGGAGATATTTATCAGATAGTTGACTTTCAGCATGTTAAGCCTGGTAAGGGTGCAGCTTTTGTTAGAGCAAAGATTAAAAATATAATAACAGGTGGCCAGAAGGAAACAACTTTTAACCCATCAGATAAATTCCCAAAGGCTCATATTGAAACAAAAGAAATGCAATATCTATATAATGACGGTGAGCTATATTATTTTATGGATACAGAGACTTTTGAACAGGTACCTTTTAATTATGACCAAGTTGAGAGTGCTATAAAGTATATTAAAGAAAACGATACAACCCTAGTAAGGTTTTATAAAGGAAATGCTTTTGATGTTCAAGCACCTAACTTCGTTGAATTATTGGTAACTCATACTGAACCTGGAGTAAAGGGAGATACTGCTACTGGAGCAACAAAGCCTGCAACAGTTGAAACTGGTGCAACAGTGCTAGTTCCATTATTTATTAATATCGGTGATAAAATTAAAATTGATACAAGAACAGATGAGTATTTATCACGAGTTTAGGCAACAATATGAGATAAGTAAATTTATATAGGGAGGGTTAGTTGTGGATTATTTATATGAAAGAGTTGCATATTTAAGAGGTTTAGCAGAGGGATTAGAAATTGAAGATAAGAGTAGAGAAGGAAAGCTTTTATTGCATATTATAGATGCATTAGAAGACTTTGCAGATGCAATTTCTGATTTAAATGAGGACCAAGAGGAATTAAACGAATATGTGGACTTTATTGATGAAGACCTAGCAGATGTAGAGGAAGAAGTTTTCGGAACTCTTGAAGATGATTTTGAAGATGATTTTGAAGATGACGATATTGACTACGTTGAAGCTGAATGTCCTTACTGTAATGAAGTTGTATATTTTGACTCAGAGTTAGTATCAGATGATGGTAAGGTAGAGTGCCCAAATTGTCAAAGATTAATATCCTGTGAATGTGATTGCGAATAACATTTTTACAAAAAAACCTAGTGTAAAGCACTAGGTTTTTTTATTTTTTAGCATATTATAAAAAGCTCGTCATAATTATATATAAAAGGAGGGACATGTTATATTTATGGAAGTAAATAATAATTTTATCAAATCAATACAACCTGACAAAATCAATGCCTACAAAGAAGTGCTAAATTTCATAGATCCAGAGTTGACAAGCACTCTTTCAAAGTTGCCTAAGAGTGTGGCTGAAAAGATAGAAGAAATAAGGCTTCGAAATGGAAAACCTCTTATGATAAGCCTTGGGAGCAAGGATTACTTTGTTACTCATAATGGTACTTTGGAAGCTGAGCCATATAACTGTATTACTATTGACAATAAACACATATCTAGGACCTTTCAACTTATTAGCAATTATTCAATATATTCCATTGAGGAAGAGCTGAGAAATGGATTTATTACAGTCAGAGGAGGGCATAGAGTTGGGATTACTGGCAAGGTTGTTTATGGACCTAATGGGGTTGAGTCTATAAGGGATGTCTCCTCATTAAACTTAAGAATAGCTAAGGAAATAATTGGAGTTTCAAATGATATTATGAGATATATAATTAGGAAACCAAACACCATATACAATACCCTTTTAGTATCTCCTCCCCAATGCGGCAAAACTACTTTGCTAAGAGATATTATAAGAAATATCAGCAATGGAATTCCTAGCATAAACTTTAGAGGACTAAAGGTAGGAGTTGTGGATGAAAGATCAGAGCTAGGAGGAAGCTATAAAGGCTGTCCACAAAATGACGTAGGAGTTAGAACAGATATTATTGATAGCTGTCGAAAGCATGAAGGTATAATGCTTTTATTAAGGTCTATGTCACCTAATGTAATAGCTACCGATGAAATAGGTGATGAAAAAGATATTAAAGCTATACATGAAGCCATTAAGGCTGGGGTAAAAATAATTTCAACTGTACATGGTGATGGCATAAGCGATATTTTAAGCAAACCAAAACTTAAAGTCATTATATCAGAGAAAGTTTTTGAAAGAATAATTATAATTGACAATGAAAATGGAGTGGGAAGTTTACAAGACATTCTTGACGGAAATAGCTTTAAGTCAGTTTTAAGGTAATATGGGAAAAGGGGAAACTATATGTTTATGATCAAAACATTAGCTTGTTTAATAATAATCTTGTCATCCACAACTTTGGGGTTTTCTTACAGTAAACTTTATAATGAAAGATTAAGCAATCTTATAAATTTTCAACACTGTATTCAGATTTTGGAAACTGAGATTATTTATGCTGCTAATCCCTTACCTGATGCATTAAAGGAAGTATACAATAAAGGGAACAAAAAAGTATCGTATATTTTTGATGAAATAAGAAATTATCTGCTTAACAATAAGAACTCAAATGTATATGATGGTTTTTTACATATAGCTTCAGAACTGAACGAGGGCCTTTGTTTTAAAGAACAGGATATAGAAATAATATTATCATTTGGTCGTAGTTTAGGAATATCTAATAGAACTGACCAAGAGAAATATTTTAAGGTTCTAGAAGTACAACTTAAAGCACAGCAAAGAGAAGCTGAGGAAGAAAAATTAAAAAATGGAAAGATGTACAAAAGTTTAGGCATTTTAATAGGTTTTGGTATAGTGCTAGCTCTATATTAGAAAGGAGATAGGTATGAATATAGATTTGATATTTAAGATAGCAGGAATTGGAATAGTAGTAGGCATACTTCATACAGTTTTAGAAAAAGTAGGGAAAGAAGAGTATGCTCATGCGGTTACATTAGCAGGAGTGGTGATAGTACTCACTATGGTATTGACTTTAATAAGCCAGCTTTTTGATAGTGTAAAAACTATTTTTCAATTGTACTAATGAGGGTGATATATATGGAAATCATTCAAATTGTTGGTATAGGGATTATTGCTACAATATTATCTGTTATTCTGAGACAACAAAAACCTGAATTTGCACTTCAAGTTAGTATAGTAACTGGACTAATAATCTTTATCTTCGTTATTGGTAAACTGAATTATGTGATAGAAGTATTAAATAATCTAGCTAAAAGAGTAGATATGGATTTACTGTACTTTACCACAATTCTTAAAGTTATTGGGGTAGCTTATATAGCAGAATTTGGAGCACAAATTGCTAGAGATGCAGGAGAGGGGGCAATTGCTGCAAAAGTAGAATTAGCTGGTAAAATCTTGATTATGGTTTTGGCAGTTCCTGTGCTTACTTCACTGTTAGATTTAATTATAAAAATAATACCATAAGGTGAGAACAAAATGATAAAGAAGATATGTGTACTAGTTTTAATGACAGTTATGATATTGTTTTTTTCTTCTAATGTATTTGCTGGAGATGGAGATACTTTAAGTCTAGATCAACTAATAGAAAAACAAATGGAAAGTCTTAAAATAGATGAATTAGAGCAGTTAGTTAGAGAAATTAACAATACAACTAAAGATGCATTGCCAGAAATTAATTTTAAGGAATTCATAGTTTCCCTAATAAAAGGTGAAAAAATTCTTGACGGTGGGAAACTATTAAATGGGATTTTAAAAATAATATTTAGTGAAGTAATAGCAAATTCTTCTCTTTTAGCCAAGCTTTTGATACTAGGTATAATATGTTCAATATTTACTAATATACAGAGTGCATTTGAAAGTGATGCAGTTGGAGAGGTAGCATTCTATGTCTGCTATTTAATACTAATATCCTTATCAATAAAGAGTTTTGTTATAGCAATGAACATAACGTGGAAGGCAATAAATGATATGGTAGCTTTGATGCAGGTTCTTTTACCTATTCTTTTGACTTTATTAGTTGCAGTGGGAGGAATAACAACTTCCTCGTTATTTAAGCCTGTAATTTTGGGTGTAGTAAGTATAGTAAGCACACTTATGAAAGATATAATCTTACCGCTAATTTTTTACTCTACAGTAGTAGGTATAATATGTAAAATATCTTCAAGGATAAAAATAACAAAAATTTCAAGTATCATTAGGCAGATTTCAATAGTTATCATAGGCGTTTCCCTTACTATTTTTATAGGGATTATCTCGATCCAGGGAACTATGACGGCCAAGGTAGATGGGGTGACGATAAGAACTGCTAAGTTTGCAGTAGATAAGTTTATTCCAATAGTGGGTAAGTTCCTTTCAGATGTTATGGAAACAGTCGTAGGCTGTTCTATGGTTTTGAAAAATGCTGTAGGCTCTATAGGTATGGTTTCTTTATTTTTTATTTGTATCATACCTATTATTAAAATTATATCTTTAATTTTTATATATAAAGTTGCAGGTGCTTTAGTAGAGCCTATTACAAACAGTAAAATAGTAGATAGTTTCAATGAAATAAGCAAATCTTTAATAATGCTTTTGGCGACTGTTACTTCTGTAGGTGTAATGTTCTTCATTGCAGTGACTATTATTATAGGTGCTGGAAATGCTACAGTAATGCTAAGGTAAAGGTGATAAGATGATTGAATTCGTGAAAAATTGGATCATAAATATTGTTGTAACTATTTTCTTTATTGCTTTTATAGAAATTTTATTACCTAATAGCAATATGAAAAAATACATTAATATGATACTTGGACTATTGATAATAATTGTTTTGATAAATCCAATCATAAAATTTATGAATAACGATATAAATATAGATAGAGAGGTGTTCTATAACCTTCAAAGCTATAATACTTTTAAAGTGGAAAGAGAGACAAAGTATATTGAAACTCAGAACCAGCAAATAATAGAAGTATATAAGGAAAAAATAGAAAGAGAAATATCAGAGTTTGTGAGAGATGATATAGATTATAGTGTATTAGATGTAAATGTATCTATAAATGAGGATATTGAAACTGAAGATTTTGGGAAAATTTTAGATATTAAAGTATACCTAGGAACAAAAAACAATAATAATCTAAATCAGAAGAGTATTAAAATAAATGAAATAGAAAGAATTACAATAAATGCAAATAAATCTAATCTCTATAAGAATGACACTGTTAATCCACCTGGGTTTGAAGAGATAGTTGATTCTATTTCATCTTATTACAAGGTTCCTAAAGAAAAGATAATAGTAATACTAAACGCTTAAAGTACTTTAAGGGGGATAAGTTATGCTTGAGAAATTAAAAGAATTTTTTGATCCAAAAAATCAGAAAAAAAATGCATCAAATTTAATTATTTTGCTATTTGCTGGTGCTATTGTTTTACTTTTATCAAATTATTTTTTAGGTGAAAAGAATAATAATAGTAATCTACCCACAAATGGAATTGATTATGGTCAAACCGAAAAGTACATAACGGATTCTACAGAAGAAGACTATGTTAATAACATGGAGAGAAAACTCGAAGAAATCTTGAAGAAAATAAGGGGAGTAGGAGAGGTTCATGTAATGATAACCTTTGATGATACCTCTGAAAAGATACCAGTATTTAATACTAGTCAAACCATAGAAAAGACAGATGAAAAAGATGCTCAAGGAGGAACTAGAGAGGTTACAAGAGAAGACCTTTCACAGCAAATAGTCGTTGGAAGCGGTGGAAGTTCATTAATGATAATGAAAGAGACAAAACCAAAAGTTAGAGGAGTAATTGTTGTTGCGGAAGGAGCTGAAAATATTGAAGTGAAAGAAAAGCTCTATTCAGCAGTTAAGACTGTACTAGGTATTTCAGGTAATAAGGTTGAGGTCTATTCTAGTAAATAGGGGGTAATTGTATGTATATTAAGAAAAAAAATGCCTTAATTATTGCTCTTGTATGTTTATTAGTGGTGGTAGGATATGTTAATCATGAGTTGACAAAACGCTCGCTTAGAGAGACATCAAGTGATTACCAACAACATGAGGAAAATCAACTTATGGAGATAAGTAAAATTATAGATGACTATGATAATGATGAAATATCTAATGAAGATTCAGAAACTGAGGGAGATATAGAAATAGTTGATAGTAGAAGTGATGAAATAAGCGATTTAAAGAAAGATACAGATGATAATATAGAAAGCGTAATTACCAAGGAAGAAAGCTTTAGCAGTAGCAATTATTTTATCGAACATAGGCTATCACGTGATAAATTAAGAGCTTCATTAATCGATAGATTGAATGAAATTATTAATAATGATAACACTAATGAAGAAACCAGAGAAAAGGCGCAAGATGAAATAATAGCTTTAGGACAAGTCGCAGAGTTAGAATTAAGCCTTGAAGGATTAATAAAAGCAAAAGGATTTGAAGATGCACTGGTATTTTTAGGCGATAACAGTGCAAGAATAGTTGTATCAACTAACGAATTAACTGAACAAGATGTGGTGAAAATATTAGAGATAGTAAAAAGTGAAACAGATATAGAAGCAGGAAATATAAAAATCATGAAAAAGTTCTAGTAATGTTTGTAAATGGCATCTCCTTTTGATATAATATAAACGTAAGCTTTTAAGTAAAGCAGGAGGTGAAATATATGTCAAATAACTTAGAAAATAATGATGAGATAGTAGATGATTATGGTCAAATTAAAATATCTGATGAAGTAGTT
Source organism: Proteiniborus sp. DW1 (assembly GCF_900095305.1). Taxonomy (NCBI): domain Bacteria; kingdom Bacillati; phylum Bacillota; class Clostridia; order Eubacteriales; genus Proteiniborus; species Proteiniborus sp. DW1. The sequence continues at coordinate 32,568 of NZ_FMDO01000034.1, forward strand.
GGCATTATAGCAAGCCTAGCAGCAACTGAAATCAAAGGCGTGGCAGGTATGAGCGGTGGTATTACTGGTGGAATATCTGAAATGTTAGGAAGAAAAAACTTCTCAAAAGGAGTTAAAGTTGAAGTTAAAGAAAAAGAAGTTTCTATTAGTTTATACATAATAGTAGAATATGGTGCAAAAATACCAGAAGTAGCATGGGAAGTGCAAGAAAGTGTTAAAAACACTGTTGAAACAATGACAGGTTTAAATGTAGTTGAGGTTAATATAAATATTCAAGGTGTGAATATTGAAAAAGAGCATAAGGAAGAATAACAAATATAGTTAATTTTAAATATGAGCCCTCTGAATTTTCAGAGGGTTAACTTAACTTAAAGCTAAAGGAGGTTAGTTATGGGAAGAAAGCTAGCTAGGGAATCAGCAATGAAGTTATTGTTTCAAATGCAGATAAACAATGATTTTTCTTCTGAGGCTGTAGATTTTTTTCTTAATAATAATGAGTTTTCTGATGATGAAAAGGAATATATCCAAAACACAGTCAATAGTATAACTGAGAATATTGAGTTGATAGATGGCAAAATAGAGCAATATGCATTAGGATGGAAAATCAATAGATTACCAAGGGTAGACTTGGCTATTCTTAGAATTGCAATTTATGAAATATTATTTAGAGATGATATTCCAGTTGAGGTGTCTATAAATGAAGCTATAGATATTAGTAAAAAATATAGTACTAGTGAATCTAGTAAATTCATAAACGGACTTCTAGGTTCTATTGCAAGAGATGGGAATGATGTAAATGACTAACTACCATATGGGGATAGACACCAGTGCCTACACTACATCTATTGCTATAGTCGATGAGACTCATAATGTAATATTTGATGATAGAAAGCTTCTACAAGTAAAGCAGGGAGATAGGGGATTAAGACAACAGGAAGCGGTCTTTCAGCATTTGAACAATATTCCAAGAATGATTGATACTTTGTCTCATAAAATAGATTTAACTAAAGTCAAAACTGTGTCAGCCAGTGTTAAACCTAGGAATTTAAAAGAGTCATATATGCCTGTTTTTAAAGTTGCTCAAGGACAGGCTTTTGTTGTATCTAGAATTCTTAATACTGAGTATAAAGAATTTAGTCATCAGGATGGGCATATAGCAGCAGGTATATTAGGAAGCAATTTGAAGCACAAAAGGACTTTATTGGCTTTTCATATTTCAGGTGGCACCTCAGAGCTTCTTTTAGTAAAAGATAATAAAAAAAATTATGATATAGAGCTCATTGGAGGAACTAAGGATATTAGTGCAGGTCAGCTAATTGATAGAATTGGAGTAAGGTTAGGATTTACATTTCCTTCTGGAAAAGAGTTGGATATGCTTTCCCAAAAGGGAAATATCATAAGTAAAAATATACCTATCAACACACATGATACTTGGATTAATTTCTCCGGTGCAGAAACCTTTTTTTATAGATTAATTGATGGAAACATATGCCCTAAGGAAGATATATCAAACAGTGTATTCTATTGTATTGCCTGTGCATTAACAAATGTTGTTATAGAAGCTATTAAAGTGTATGATATAGATGATATCCTAATTATTGGTGGAGTAGCAGCTAATACTTTAATAAGAGAGATTTTAAATGAGAGAATTCATGAATCTGGGATAGGAAAAGTATATTTTCCAACACCAGATTATTGTACTGATAATGCAATAGGTACTGCTTTTCTTGGAGCAACTAAAAGTGGAGAAAAATCTTTTGGGGGATTGTAAGATGGAATTAAAGCCATTTAAAGTAAGTGAGATAACTCAGTATATTAAGAGAATACTAATGGGAGATCCTTTACTATATGATGTTGGTGTAGAAGGTGAGATTTCTAATTTTAAGCTTCATTATAATGGTAATATGTACTTTACTCTTAAGGATGATAAAAGTAAGATAAGATGTGTGTTATTCAATAATAATATAGATGATAGCATAAGCATACTTGAAGACGGAATGCATGTTATAGTAAATGGATATATTTCATTGTATGAAAGAGATGGTTCGTATCAATTATATGTAAGAAATATTAAGAGAAAGGGCATAGGTGAGCTTTTTGAAGCCTTTGAAAAATTAAAAAGGAAATTAGAAGCTGAAGGCCTATTTGATACAAGAAATAAAAAAACTATAAATTTTATTCCAAAAAAAATTGGTGTAGCCACTTCATCAACTGGTGCTGCAATAAAAGACATTATTTCAGTCGTGAAAAGAAGAATGCCATGTACAGAAATAATAATATATCCCATACTAGTTCAAGGAGAACAGGCACCTACTGATATATGTCGAGCTGTAAAATATTTTAATACAAGAGCTGATATAGATTTAATTATCATAGGTAGAGGCGGGGGTAGTATAGAAGAACTATGGGCTTTTAATGATGAAAGGGTGGCAAGAGCTATTTACGATTCAAGATTACCAATAATATCAGCAGTAGGACATGAAACTGATTTCACAATTGCAGATTTTGTAGCTGACTTAAGAGCACCTACTCCTTCTGCAGCTGGCGAGATTGCGGTTCCTCAAATTGATGATCTAAATTATAGATTAAGCTCTAATTTGATAGCATTAATTAATATTTTTAACCAATCCATAAGAATGAAAAAAAACAAGCTTGTACATACCTATGATAAGCTTTTATTAAATAGTCCTTCTAATGTACTAAACAATAATAGACAAAGACTTGATATATTATTAAGAGATTTAATTAAAGCAATGAATCAAAGTAATAGTGAAAACAAAAATAAGTTAAATCTATTTGGAAACAAGTTAGATTCATTAAGTCCTCTTGCTGTTTTAAAAAGAGGTTATTCTATAGCAACAGATAAAAATCGGAAGGTTGTAAAGTCAATTGAACAAACTTATATTAATGATGTGTTAAATTTAACTCTTAGTGATGGAAGTTTAGAAGTAAGGGTTACTAAGAATCAACGTGAGGGAAGGTGATTTCATGGCTAGAAAAAAACATAATTTATCTTTTGAAGAAGCTATGACTCAGTTAGAGAATATTTTATCTTTATTAGAGGATGGTGAACTAAGTTTAGATGATTCTCTAGCCCAGTTTAGTAAAGGAGTTGAATTGTATAAATATTGCTATGATTTATTGAATAATGTAGAAGGAAAGGTTAAAATAATTCTAGATGATGGCAATAATGATATTAAGGAAGCTGAGTTTAACTCAAATACTTAGGAGGACTATATGAATATAATTGAGGAACTAGCCAAATATAAAAACATTATTGATTTAGAATTGGAAAAGACTATTCCCAATAGTGATCTAATGCAGAAAAAGATTTTTGAAGCCATGAGGTATAGTATATTTGCTGGAGGAAAAAGATTAAGACCTATTTTAACATTAAAAACATGTGAGATGATATCTGGGAGTTACGAAGAGGTCATGAAAATAGCCTTGGGAGTTGAGATGATACATACATATTCTCTAATACATGATGATTTGCCTGCAATAGATAATGACGATTTTCGTAGGGGTAAACCTACTAATCATAAAGTTTTTGGTGAAGATATTGCAATTCTAGCCGGAGATGGCTTACTGAATTTAGCTTATGAAACTATGTTAGATGGGATTCCTTTATATGAGAATAATTATGAAAGATATATATTAGCTATTAAGGAGATAAGTAAGTCGGCAGGTGTCTTTGGCATGATTGGAGGACAAACAGTTGATATTCAGTTAAAGGACCATATTGCTGAAAAGAAAAAACTTGATTTTATACATAAGAATAAAACATCTGCATTAATTGAGGCTTCCATAGTATCAGGAGCCTTAGTAGCTGGTGCTAATCAAGAACAAATAAAACATCTTAAAACCTATGGACAGGCAATAGGTCTATGCTTCCAGATAAGGGATGATGTACTAGACAAGATTGGTGATGAGAAGTTGTTAGGCAAGAAAATTGGTAGTGATGAAACTAATCATAAGCTTACATATTTGAGCCTGTATGGTATTGATAAATCCATTAGTGAAATTCAAAGACTTAATATCAAAGCAATAGAGGCTTTATCTATTTTTAACGAAAAAGAGTCCCTGTTTTTCATTGAATTAGCAAATCATTTAGCTTATAGAAAATGTTAGTGATTAGTATACTGTTAAAAGAATATTATCATTACAATTAAGGAAATAATGAAGGCTCCGGATATTGGGGAATTTGAAAATAGATTAAACCTATGCTATAATTATTTTGCTTAGGAGTGGTGCAGTATTCTAGTCAGTACAGCTAATTTTGAAGGCGGGGCTAAAAATCCGTCAAAGGGCATATCGATGAAGTTCCTGGTTTCGGCTTCTGACGCCCAGTCGGGGGTCGTTTCTGGGAGTAAGGGGGATGGGGCGATCTGCAATGGCATGCAGGCGTTGACCCTACCCCCGTGGAGACTTGGACAACAAATGTTGAACAAGATTAACCTGCATTGTGGTGCAAGCTACTTGCAGCGTAGCCTGCCTTGAGTGAAATAGGAGGAACATGGTTGTGGTTCTAGCTCCTATGGGCCCATGGGAAATAGGCTTTGTCGTGGAAACCTATTTTGCAAAAGAGGCTAGAAATTAGTATGGCTGTTGAGGAAATCTCCTAGACTGTTCTCTGTGAGAGGTATATTCGGGATTACAGTGCGGACTAAGTGGTAATCTAGCCCTATTTTTGGCGACATTATAGAGATGAGATTGAAGGGAAACCGCTGGACTGGCGACAGACAGTTCTTATCTGGGAAATCCTGCTAGACCTTAAGCCGTAAAATTTACTTAATATATCACCACTCAAATGCTGATAGCTAAGCTATCAGCTTTATTTCTATACATATATACTTTAAGGCGTAAAATTTTTGGAGGTAAGAACTTGTTGAATAGGAATAGAGAAAATAATATTAAGAATAGCAATATGAGATGGGTACTAATTATAACTATATGGACTTTTATTTTGGCCACAAGTGTTAGTATTATATCAGAAAGCATACTAAGAAACTTCAACATTGCTATGGCATTTATAAGCTTAATAATAGTTGTTATTATAGGTGTGTTTTTTGATATAATAGGAATAGCTGTAACCGCCTCAGATGAAAAAAATTTCCACTCAATGGCTGCTAATAGAATTAAAGAAGCAAAATATGCAGTAAGACTTGTTAAAAATGCTGGTAGAGTATCTAACTTTTGTAACGATGTAATAGGTGATATATGTGGAATAATAAGTGGGGCTGCAGGTACAATAATTGTTATGAAGATAGTAAGTCAGTATGGATTTACAAGAATAACTTTAATTAGTGTTATAATGTCAGGGATCATAGCTTCTTTAACTGTTGGAGGAAAAGCTATAGGAAAAGAAATTGCTATATCTAAATCAGATAGAATAATATTTATTACAGCGAAAATAATCATGATACTAGATATGAAATTTAAGATAGATGTGTTATCAAGTTCAAAAAAAATTAAGAATAGATGAAAGTAGGTAGGGCATATTGAGTGGTATTCTTTCACGATATAATGATTTAAGAGATTTAAAGAAAATGAGTGATGAGGAGTTGCTTCTATTAGCTAAGGACATAAGAAAAACAATAATAGATGTCGTCTCTAAAAATGGAGGACATTTGGCTTCAAACCTTGGAGTAGTGGAACTAACCATTGCTTTACATAAGGTTTTCAACAGTGATATGGATAAGATTATTTGGGATGTTGGGCACCAAGCTTATACACATAAAATACTTACTGGAAGAAAAGATGTATTTCATACTATAAGGAAATATAAAGGAATTAGTGGATTTCCAAAAAGAAAAGAAAGTTCTCATGATATATTCGAAGTAGGTCATAGTTCTACTTCTATTTCTGCAGGTCTAGGATATGCATTAGCGAGAGATATTAAGAACGAGGAATACAATGTAGTAAGTGTCATTGGAGATGGAGCTATGACTGCTGGAATGGCATTTGAGGCTTTAAATCATGCTGGAGATACAGGTACTAGACTGATAGTTGTATTAAATGATAATGAAATGTCTATTTCTCAAAATGTTGGAGGCTTATCACAATATCTAAATAAAATTAGAACAGCTCCTACTTATTATAAAGTAAAAGAAGATGTTGAAGCGATTTTAAATAATATACCTGGAATAGGGAAGCAAGTATTCAAGACAGCCGAAAGGGCCAAAGATAGTGTTAAGTATTTTTTTGTTCCTGGAATGTTCTTTGAAGATCTTGGGTTTAAGTATTTGGGACCCATTGATGGACATAATATAAATGACATGGTTAGAGAGTTAGAGAGAGCTAAAAAGATTGATGGTCCAGTTTTAGTACATGTTATTACTAAAAAGGGGAAAGGATATAAACCTGCAGAACTTAATCCTGATAAGTTTCATGGCTCATCACCATTTGAAATTAGTACAGGGATGTCTCTAGAACAACCACAAAACCCTACATTTTCAGATGTTTTAGGAGACACATTAATTAATCTAGCAGATAAAGATGATAGAGTGGTAGCCATTACTGCTGCTATGCCAGAAGGAACAGGTTTGGGCAAGTATAGGAAAAAACATAAGAGTAGATTTTTTGATGTAGGTATTGCAGAACAGCATGGAGTAACCTTAGCAGCCGGATTAGCCTCGAATAACATGAAGCCTTATTTCGTAGTTTATTCCTCTTTTCTACAGAGAGGGTATGATCAAGTACTCCATGATGTTTGTATACAAAATCTACCTGTAGTCTTTGCTATAGATAGAGCAGGACTAGTTGGAAGTGATGGAGAAACCCATCATGGAGCTTTTGACCTGTCATATTTATCACATATTCCTAATATGACAATCATGGCACCTAGAGATAAAACTGAGTTTATTCAAATGCTTGAATTTAGTAAAGACTACAATGGTCCATTAGCCATAAGATATCCTAGGGGAGAATGTTATGATATTTTAGATAGGATTAAAAGAACAGGGATAGAATTAGGGAAAGCAGAGGTATTATCATGGGGCAAAGATATAGCTATTTTAGCTATAGGTAAGATGGTAAAAACAGGCTATGAGGTAGCTGAAGAGTTAAACAAAAAAGGGAATAGTATTACATTAATAAATGGCAGATTTATAAAACCATTAGACGAGGAACTAATAAAGGAAGTCGCACAGAACCATTCGCTTATTATAACCCTAGAAGATAATGTAAAAACTGGAGGGTATGGTAGTTGTGTAAATGATTTGTTAATAGAAAACAGCTATAAAGGTCAAATTATGAATATTGCTTTACCTGATGTGTTCATAGAGCATGGAAGTATAGACCAACTATTTAAGCAATACCATATGGATACAACTGGCATATTAGACAGCATATATAAAAAAAATTTATGATTTTAGGAGCGGTTTGATGAAAATAGAAAAGGAAAGAATAGATGTATTACTTGCTGATAATCAAATTGTTGATAGTAGGGAAAAAGCAAAGAAATATATTATGGCAGGGTTAGTATATGTAGATGACGAGAGAATTGACAAACCAGGGACAAAGGTGCCTATAGATAGTAATATTATTGTTAAAGGGAACCCTATTCCTTATGTAAGTAGGGGAGGACTTAAGCTTGAAAAGGCAATTAATACATTTTCTATGCAAGTTAAAGATAAAATAGCACTAGATATTGGTGCATCAACAGGTGGCTTTACTGATTGTATGTTACAAAATGGAGTAAAGAAGGTATATGCCATAGATGTAGGCTATGGACAGTTAGATTGGAAGCTGCGAAATGATAGCAGAGTGATAGTGATGGACAGAACAAATATTAGATACTTAGAAAAGGAGGATATTGGAGAACTCGCAAGCTTAGTTAGTATTGACGTGTCTTTCATTTCTCTAAAGCTCGTGTTACCTAAAGTGGTAGAGTTAACTACAGAGGATGTAGATATAATAGCACTAATAAAACCACAGTTTGAGGCTGGTAGAGACAAAGTGGGAAAAAAAGGAGTAGTAAGAGATATTAAAGTTCATAAGGAAGTAATCAGAGAAATCTATAGCTTTTGCTTATCTATTGGACTTAATTTTGCAGCTTTAACTTATTCACCAGTAAAAGGTGCTGAAGGAAATAGAGAATACTTAGTGCATTTAGTTAAAAACAAAGTTGATGAATTTGACATTGAAAAACAAATAGAAAATGTAGTCAATGAATCTCATGATGAATTGTAGTATTTTTCATCATGATTTCTGTCTATTTTTTTGTTTTTTCATTTGATATAATATCTTTTAGGGGATTGCGGAGAATCAATTATAAACTATGAAGCAAATATAATTGAAATTTAGCTATAAGAAAAGGGGATAGTCATAATGAAGAAATATGCTAGACAATCAAAAATATTGGAGCTTATAGAAAACAATGAAATCGAGACTCAAGAAGAGTTAGCGGATTGTCTGAAAAAATTAGGAATTGATGTAACACAGGCTACTGTCTCAAGAGATATTAGAGAGTTAAGGCTTGTAAAAGTATTAGCCAAAAGTGGTAAATATAAATATGCTGCAATGGGACAAAATGTTGAAGGAACTACTGATAGACTTATTAAGATATTTAGAAATTCCATAGTATCGGTTGAAATTGCAGGGCATTTATTAGTTATTAAAACATTGCCAGGGGCTGCTCAGATATCTGGCTCAGCCATAGATTCTTTAGGAATAGAAGAGATAGTAGGCACCATAGCTGGGGATGATACTATATTTATTGCTGTTAGTGATGTAGATAAGGTAGTTGAGATACGAGAAATGTTCTTAAAACTACTTAATTGACTAGGAGGTATGTAATGTGCTCCTTGAATTGAATATTCAAAATTTCGCAATTATAAATAAAATAAGAGTTAACTTTTCAAAAGGTTTAAATGTTCTAACCGGAGAGACAGGTGCAGGAAAGTCTATTATTATTGATGCCATTTCACTAGTATTAGGTAGTAGGGCAGATAAAGAGTTTGTTAGAGCTGGAAGTGAAAAGACAACTATAGAAGCCTTGTTTTTTATCGAAAATATGAGAGATGTTGAAAGAGTATTAGAAAGTTATGGAATACAAAAGGAAAAAGATAATACTTTGCTTATTACTAGAGAAATATATAATACTGGTCGAAGCACTTCTAGAGTGAATGGAAGAACAGTGACACTTAGTATGTTACATGAAATAACTAGTAAATTAATAGATATTCATGGACAACATGATCACCAATCACTTTTAAGAAGTGATAAACATTCAGAGTTTATTGATTCATTGGGGGACTATACAATAATTGAAATTAAAGAGAAAGTTAAAAAAGGTTATGAAGAACTACAAACCTTGAAATCTAGGCTTAAATCTTTATCTCAAGATGAAATGGAAAAAGAACGAAAAATGGATTTATTGAACTTTCAAATAGAAGAAATTGACGATGCAAGGCTCATAGATGGAGAAGAAGAGTCGTTGATTGCTGAATATAGTTTGTTATCGAATGCAGAAAGCATTGTAGTTACACTAGCAGATGCTATAGCAAATTTAGATTCTGGTTTTTACGGAAATAAGTCTATTATTGATCAATTAAATAACATATATACAAATTTACATAAGGTTTCCAAACATAGTGAGGATATTAGGAATTTTGCAAATACATTTGAGTCTATAGTCTATCAACTTCAAGATCTCACTAGGGAGATTAGATATTATCAGGATAAGATTGATTATAGTCCTGAAAGATTGAAGTTTCTTGATGAGAGATTGGATTTGATAAATAAGCTAAAAAGAAAGTATGGCAAAACTATAAATGAAATATTAGAATATAGAGATAGAATTAATAAGGATTTGAACCTCTTATTAAATTGTGAGGAAGAAATCAGGGAACTAAGAAGTAAAATTCAACAATGTGAAACAGAATTGAACAACATATGCAAAGATTTAACTGAAAAGAGGACATGCATATCAGAAAAATTTGAAAGAGAGATTACAAAAGAGCTTAGTGATGTTAATATGCCAAATGTAAATTTTAAAGTAAAAATTGAAAAGTTGGAACATTTTACTCAGAATGGTTTAGATAAGATTGAATTCTTAATTTCTACAAATCCTAACGAACCGTTAAAATCACTAGCTAAGATAGTCTCTGGCGGAGAGATGTCTAGAATAATGCTTGCTTTTAAGAGTATTCTAGCAGAAATAGATAAAATACCTACTCTAATTTTTGATGAGATAGATACTGGAATAAGCGGTAGAACTGCTCAGATAGTAGGAGAAAAAATCGCTAACATTGCTTCTAATCACCAAGTAATTTGTATCACACATTTACCGCAAATAGCTGCACTTGCAGATAGCCATTATTTAATACATAAAAAAATAACAGATAAAGAATTGACTACCGAAATAATCAAGCTTGACTATAATGAGAGAGTGGAAGAACTGAGTCGATTATTAGGTGGAGTGAGTTTAACTGAAACAACTAAACAACATGCTAGGGAAATGATAGAAATGTCAAAAAAAATAAGGTAGATAATCAAAATCAAAAAACATCTAATTTTTAGATGTTTTTTGTTATTTATCCATAAGATAAATAACTAACATGGTATTAATAACTTCTTGTAGTCTATTTAATCTATAATACGGCAATAGAGATTTTACTTTACATTTTGCTAAAAATTTGTGCTGAATAAATGAACATTAAAAAGGTCAAATTAGTCTTAAGCAATAAATTAGTTATTATAGTCTTCTAGTTACGAAGACTAGTGTTTTTTGGAGGTGAAGTTAAGTTAGAGGTTAATGGGAGAGTGATTTTGATTGCATAAAATGTCCAGTTGTAAAAAACTGATTTATTTTACTTTACTCCTAATTGTATTAATTTACGCGATACAAATTTTAAATATAGTTAGATTTCCCTCCCAAATTGACATAATTAAAGGAGATAGTAGAAACTTAAATATATTTTTCCCTTTTTCTTTAGAAATAGTAGAAGAATCCACAGATATAGTAAGAATTAATAATGAGAATAAAGACGGGCTATCAATAGGATTAAGAAATTCTTATAACTTAGAATCTACAAACAATGGAAGAGCAAACTTAAAATTCAAATTTCTTGGAATTTTCCCTATAAGGGAGGTTAAAGTAAATGTAGTAAACCAGACTTACGTTGTACCTGGTGGAGAGGCAATAGGCGTAAAGCTAAATACAAAGGGCGTTTTAGTTGTAGGCACATCAGAAATACTGAGTGTAGATGGTAAAACTTATAATCCTGCTAAAAATGCTGGGATAAAAGTTGGAGATACCATAACAATGATAGATGGAATTAAAATCAAGGATGCAGACCATGTAATTCATCTTTTAAACAATATAAAAAGCAATACAGTAAAAATTGAAGTTGAGAGAAATAACGCCAGCTTTACTACAGAGGTTTTGCCTGTAAAAAGCAAGCAAGATAATAGCTATAGATTAGGTATATGGGTAAGAGATAAAACTGCAGGTATTGGAACATTAACTTTTTTTGAGCCTAATAGTAGAAAATTTGGTGCACTTGGTCATGCTATCACTGATGTGGATACAGGAACATTAATGAAAGCAGAAAATGGAGAAATAATGAAAGCAAGAGTTTCATCAATAGAACAAGGGAAGAAAGGTAGTCCTGGAGAACTTAGAGGAATGTTTTTTGAAACTGATGAGGTATTAGGTAAAATCGAAAATAATACCACTTTTGGGATATACGGAACTATGTATGATAAAAATAAAATGTTTAAGCATAAAAAAGCATTGCCTATTGGATTTCAAAGCGAAGTTAAAACTGGTAAAGCTTATATATTAGCAAATGTTGAAGGTGATAAAGTAACAGAATACGAGGTTGAGATACTAAAACTTGAAAAACAAATAGTTCCTCAATCTAAAAGCATGGTTATAAAAGTTACGGATAAAAGCTTAATAAACAAAACTGGTGGAATTGTTCAAGGAATGAGTGGAAGCCCAATAATACAAAATGGAAAGATAGTAGGCGCAGTAACTCATGTTTTTGTGAATGACCCAACAAAGGGATATGGTATATATATAGAATGGATGCTTAAAGAAGCTGGAATCTACACTGATAATAATTCTGATTTTGCAGAAGGGAAATAAGTAAATTACAAGAGATAAGGAAATTTTCCATATCTCTTTTCTTTGCGATAAAAAAAGTGATAAAATTTTAAAAAAATAAAAAAATGAAATTATAGAAGGAAATATATTACTTTTGTCGAATTTATTAGTTGTACTTTATTTAATGTACTGTAAATTGATTTCAGGGGGGTAATTTACATTGAAAACTGAAAAAATTAGTATTGTAATTGCAGATGACAATAAGGATTTTTGTTGTATCCTTAGCGATTATCTTGCAACTCAAGAGGATGTAGAGGTGGTAGGGATAGCAAAGGATGGTCTTGAGGCCTTAGAGCTTATTACTAAGCAAAGACCAGACGTCTTAGTTCTAGATATTATTATGCCACATTTAGATGGTCTAGGAGTATTAGAAAGACTACATAATCTTGAATTAGAAAAGTTTCCTAAAGTTATAGTTCTATCAGCAGTAGGACAGGACAAAATTACTCAAAGAGCGATTAATTTAGGAGCTGACTACTATGTGGTTAAGCCTTTTGACTTTGATATTTTTATGAAAAGAATCAGACAGGTTACAGGAACAACACCAGCAATTATCGAAAGAAGGAAACAGATTGAAGTGCCTACAAGCCTAATAAATACTGCTAATTCACATAAGAGTTTAGAGGCTAAGATTACAAATATTATACATGAAATAGGCGTTCCTGCACATATTAAAGGGTATCTTTATTTAAGAGAAGCTATTACAATGGTAGTGGATAATGTTGGATTGTTAAGCGCTGTTACCAAAGAACTTTATCCTAACATCGCGAAGAGGTTTAATACGACACCAAGTAGGGTAGAAAGAGCAATTAGACATGCTATTGAAGTAGCATGGAGCAGGGGTAAGGTAGACACTATAAATAATTTGTTTGGATATACTGTTAATACTGATAAAGGAAAGCCTACCAACAGCGAATTTATTGCAATGGTAGCTGATAAATTGAGATTAGAGCAAAAAATTTCTTAATATTATGTTGAATTTAGCAAATCTCTTTTCAAACATGAAAGAGATTTGTTTAATTTTTGCTACTCCAGCAGGCTCGGTGAAACAATAATTAAGAAATTTGCTTGAAATATATGAGATTTAATCTTATTATTATAATGGTGATGGATTTTACTTAATAAAGTATTCATATATAAAAGATGGTTAAAATAGAAACAAGGTATTTTTTAGTAACGTTTGATTAACTTTCTATTTTTGGAGGTTCAAGAATGCTTATTAAAGGAATAATAAAGAAAGATAAAAAAACAAAAAACCTTATAAAAAGATTGAAACCTGGAGATATTGCTATTATAGATCACAAGGATATAGATGAAATAGCAGCAATTTCACTTGTAGAATCAAAAATTAAATGTGTATTAAATTTAAATTTATCAATTAGTGGCAAATATCCTAACAAAGGACCTTCTATATTAAGAGAATCTGGAATTATACTTTTAGAAAGCAAGAATAAAGAAATCTTTGATATAGTTACTGAAGGAGATGAACTGGAGTTAAATGACAATGTAATAGTATACAAAGATAATATTATTGGTACTTATGAAGAAATAAATGCAGAGCGAATTGAACAAATGCTAAAAATAGGATATAGTAATTTAGAGATTGAGCTAGATAAATTTATTGAAAACACACTCGATTATGCAAAAAAAGAAAAAGAATTAGTATTAGAAAAAGGTAATATGCCCAAAATTAAAACGAAAATGGCTAATAAACATGCTTTAGTAGTTGTTAGAGGGAAAGACTATAAAAAGGATCTAATAGCTATTCAAAATTATATTAATGAAGTGAAGCCCATATTAATTGGGGTAGACGGTGGAGGAGATGCTTTATTAGAATTTGGGTTTGTTCCAGACATTGTAATTGGAGATATGGATAGTGTTAGTGATAAATGCCTGAAACTGTCTAAGGAGATAATTGTACATGCATACAAAGATGGAAGAGCACCAGGTTTGGAAAGAGTTAAAAGTTTAGGATTAGAAGCTAAGATTTATCCCTCAGCTGGAACCAGTGAAGATGTTGCCTTTTTACTTGCTTATTCGAATAATGTAGATTTAATAGTTGCTGTTGGAACTCATAGTAATATGATTGATTTTTTGGAAAAAGGTCGTAGTGGCATGGCTAGTACTTTTTTGGTTAGATTAAAGGTAGGCTCAAAATTGGTTGATGCTAAAGGAGTTAATATGCTCTATAGGAGTAGTCTTAAGATAAAGTATGTTATTGGATTAGGTATTGCTGCATTAATACCTATAATTGTTCTAACACTTATGTTTCCACCAATGCAAGAAATTATAAGATTAATTCAAATTCGGTTAAGGATTTTATTTGGATTTTAGGAGGTTGTTTTAACTTGACTAATATTAAGTATTATGTTTTAACTGTTGTTTCAATTTTTTTAGCGCTTGCAATAGGAATCTATATAGGGTTTATGTTTGATGCACAGGATATACTTATGTCTCAAAAAGAGGATATAGTATCACAACTTGAAGAGAGATTTGATTATCTAGAAGAAGAAAACAAAGCTGTAAGAGAGGAAATATCTCGAGTCACAAAAGAAAATGAGCAAATAAAGGAATTTAACAGAGCGATTTATGGTGAGGTAATAAAAGATCGATTAGGTGGAATTAAAATAGCAATTATTGAAACTAGTGAGGATTACATTTATAAAGGGGTTAGCCAGATATTAGAAGTAGCTGGTGCTGAAATAACATCAATAACAACAATAAAGAATAATATTGACACAAATGACGACCTATTAAAAAGTGCATACGAAATGGCAACTGGTATTGAAGCTGATAATAGTAATCTTCTAAAGCTTTCGATCGAAAAATTAGCTTATGAGATTATAAGCGGTGAAGATAATAGAATTCTAGAAACATTCAAAAACGTAGAATTAATTGATTTTACTGGAACATACTTAACATCAGTAGATTATGTATTAATTGCTGGAGGAAGAAAAGTAGAAGATGAAAAAAGGTTTGATGTTATTGATGACAGAATAATAGATGTTTGCAAAGAATTGAATATTCCTGTTATTGGAATAGAAAAGGAAGATGTATATTTCTCTTATATAGACAAGTACAAGGATAATAGAATTTCTTCTATAGATAACGTAGATACTATTATGGGAAAAGTAGCTTTAGTATTGGCTATTGATGGTAGACCAGGGAACTATGGAATAAAGCCTAGTGCTGAAAGCTTAGTTCCTAATTTAAGTACTATAATTAGTGAATAAAGGGAGAGTTATGAATGAATAATTCTAAGTCAAAGGTCGTGGCAGTTATACCTGTTTACAATGAAGAGATATTCATAGAAAATACGATTGAAAATATCAAAAAAATTAATTTAATAGATGAAATAATAGTTGTTGATGATGGCTCTACAGATAAAACTAAAGAAATAGTAAGTAAGCTAGATGTTACACTTATAGAAATAGATAAAAATCGAGGAAAGGGATATGCTATCAGTAAAGCTATTGATAAATCTAATTTTGATTATTTGGTGCTGATAGATGGAGATTTAGGTAAGACAAGTAACGAAGCCATAAAGCTAATACTTCCAGCCTTAAATAATGAGGCAGATGTAATTATTGCAAGATTTCAGAAAGCTAAGAAAAAGGGAGGCTTTGGCTTAGTAAAAAAACTAGCTAATAGAGGAGTTTATTTTTATACAGGAAAAAATATCACCTCTACCTTATCTGGACAAAGAGTTTATAGTCGAAAAGCAATTGAAAGCATTAATTATATTCCAGATAGATTTGGTGTTGAAGTGGCTATGACCGTGGCAGTACTGAGAAATGGCTTTACTATAAAGGAAATAGATGTGGGAATGACTCATAGGGAAACAGAAAGAAACCTTAAAGGATTTATACATAGAGGTAGGCAATTTTTTAATATTCTAATTACATTAATAAAATTAGGAATTAGAAGGTGAATAAATGTGGAGCTATAGTATTGTAGTATTTTTTATTAGTAGTGCTTTAAGTCTTATGGCAATTCCTCTTATTCGTGACTTACTAATAAGTAATAATTGTACAGCCTTAAACTATAGAAAACAGCATATCCCAATAGGTATGGGCTTAGTATTTGTATTAGTGCAGTCATTTGTTATACTTACACTTGGCTTATATAAAAACACTATTGACAATTTTATTTTTTCCTATATTATTTCAATACTTATGATTGGTTTAATTGGTATAATTGATGATTTAATTGGTGAAAAAGATGTTAAGGGATTTAAGGGCCATATAGCTTCATTATTAAAGCTAAAGCTTACTACAGGTGGCTTAAAACTAATAGTAGGTGGAGTTGTAGCTCTGATTATATCTCTAACAATATCTGTAAATATAGTAGAGCTAGTGGTAAATGTACTAATAATAGGTCTTTTCACTAATCTAATTAATCTTTTTGACTTAAGGCCAGGAAGGGCAGGCAAGGTATTTATTTTACTTTCTATTATACTCCTTCTTAGTGCAGAAATACGAGACTATAACTATATTATAACTTCATTATTAGGTATTATACTAGTTTATCTCCCTTATGATTTAAAAGCAAAATCTATGATGGGAGATACAGGGTCAAATGTGTTAGGCATGACACTTGGTGTTTTCTGTGCAGGAACGCAACCATTTTTAGCAAAAGTACTTTATTTAACACTATTAATTATTATTCATATTATTACAGAATTTTATTCTCTATCAAGAATCATTGATAATAATAGACTATTATGCTATATTGATAGATTAGGAAGAGAATAGGAGGTTATTCAACTGTTATCATATAGAGAAGGCATTGTTACGAAAATAAATGAAGTTGATGATCAAATTACTTGGATTGATGTAGACATAGAAGGAGAAAGGGCAAAGGCCGTTAACTATAATGCTATAACTGGTTATATTAGTATTGGAGATAGAGTTATTTTAAATACTACTGCAGTAGAATTGAGCCTTGGCACTGGTGGATACCATTTTGTAATTTATAATAAAAAACATAAAGAACAAACTATAAGTAATGACTTAGGGCATATCATGAAATTGCGATATACACCCTTGCAATTTAAATGTCTTGCTGCTGAAGAGCAGGATTCTAAATATCATGATAAATTTAATAGTTTTAAAAGCTTAGATAATTCAATTTATATAGTTGGAACTTTACATAGTATGTTAGCACCTATTGCTTCAGTTATAAAGTGGCTTAGACCTGAGCTTAAAATCACATATATAATGACAGATGCTGGTGCTTTGTCTTTGCATTTTAGTAAAACTGTTAAACGACTAAAGAATGAAAAAATTATAGAAAATACTATAACTATTGGGCATGCATTTGGTGGAGACCTAGAATGTGTTAATATATATACTGGTATTATAGCTGCAAAAACTATAGCTAATAGTGATGTTACAATAATAGCTATGGGACCAGGAATAGTGGGTACAGGTACAAAATATGGGTTTAGTGGGATAGAGCAAGGATATATAATAGATGCAGTTAATAAATTAGGTGGTTTAAGTTTTGCAGTACCTAGAATAAGCTTTGCTGATGAAAGAGAAAGACATAAAGGGATAAGCCATCATACATTAACTATTCTTAATGATATCGTTAGTACAAAAACTAATTTAGCCTTACCTGTACTTAATGATGAATATGCTGATTTTATTAATAATCAAATAAAATCTAATGATCTTGATAAGAAACACAATATATTTTTCGAGAATGGCAGTGAAGTAATAGATGCATTAAATTACTATGGATTAGATGTAAAGACTATGGGCAGAAGTTATTATGATGATGAAGCTTTTTTTCATACATTAGGTGCTGTTGCAAAGGTTGCTATTAATTTTTTAGATAGTGCTCAATAATTTCTAATAGTGTAGCATTGTTACCATAGACAATTATCATGTCATCAATTGCCTCTATTATTTCATCAAAATTGCCTATAAAGATAAATTTGTTCTTTATTGTGATTTTAATCATTTAGCTCAACTCCTTAATAATATATAGTAATATATGATGATTTTGTTTTTTTATTCCATAAGGGAGGTTAATGTATGATTTATGAGGAAAAAACGATGAAAAGTGAAAAAATATATGAAGGTAAGATATTGTCTGTAAGAGTTGATACAGTTGAATTACCAGATAAAAAGTACTCAAAAAGAGAAATTGTTGAGCATCCAGGAGCAGTTGCCATTGTAGCAATAACAGATGAGAAAGAAATAGTATTAGTCAAACAATTTAGGAAGGCTACTGAAACAGTATTACTTGAAATACCAGCAGGAAAGTTAGAAATAAATGAACACCCTCAAGATTGTGCAATTAGAGAACTTAAAGAAGAGACAGGGCTAGAAGCAAAAAAAATTGAATACATTCTTGACTATTATTCATCTCCTGGATTTGCAAATGAAAAAGTGCATATTTTTATAGCATCAGAGTTGTTAAGTGGAGAAGCTGAGCTAGAGGAAGATGAATATATAGATGTAGTCAAAGTAAACATGGATGAAGCCTTAGAAATGATTAACAATGGAACAATCAAAGATGGAAAGACTATAATCGGTATTTTTATGGCTTATAATAAATTGAACAATAATGAATGATATTAGAGAAATTATAAAATCACTAATGTAATATTATCTCCCTAAGAAGCATATTAATGTGTATAGGCTTGTATGAAAGGGGGATATACTTTTGGTGATTAAAGATATAGTTTACAAAAATATCAAGGACAACTTTATACTTTATTTTTTATTAGTTTTAGCTTTAATGATTGGTATTTCTGCTGGTGCAATTACTATAAATGTATTAAATGAAGAGCAAAGTCATAGCCTTATTGGCTTTTTAGATTCCTTTTTCCAAGTGTTAAGCAAAGAAAAAATCGACAGTTTTATTTTATTAAGGCACTCCATAGTCAATAACCTTCAAACTATAGTATTGATTTGGATACTTGGCATAACAGTAATTGGATTACCTATAGTCATTTTTATAGTTGTTCTTAGAGGATTTATAGTAGGTTTTACTGTTGGTTTTTTAATTAATGAGTTAGGTTTTAAAGGCTTTGCCTTTTCAATGTTAACCATATTACCTCAGAATATTTTTGTTATTCCAGGGTTAATAGCCTTAGCAGTTTTATCAATTAATTTTTCATTGAAAGTAGTAACAAGCAAAACAAAAAGAAATTTAAAGTTTTGTTTTTTATCTGAGCTAACTAGCTACTCTATATCAACTGCTATCCTTTCACTGTTAATAATTGTAGGAAGTTTAGTAGAAGCTTATATAACACCTGTTTTTATGAAGTTATTGTTAGGCTATGTTATATAATCAAATTTATATGAACATAAATAGCCTGTTTGAAAACACTAAATTTTTTTGTTTGTTAAAAACAAAAATATTTTGGAGGATTTTGAAAACTAATGTTGAATTATAACTATACTTAAGATTATAAAGGGGAAATATTATGGATAGCAACTTACATAATTTCAATGGTTATCTTGAAGTGGAAAAAGAGCTTTCTCACAATACAATAGAATCCTATAATAGAGATTTGAAGCAATTTTCTAACTATCTAAAAGAAAATGGTATATCTGATTTTACTAATGTGAATAAGACGCTAATAATCACTTATCTTATGAGTATGCAAAAATCTGGGAAATCAGTTTCTACAATATCGCGAAGTATTGCTTCCTTAAGATCCTTTTATCAATTTCTCTTGAACGAAGGAATTATTAGTAAGGATCCAACTATAAATCTTCAATCTCCTAAACAAGAAAAAAAACTTCCGAGTATATTAACACCTAAAGAAGTAGAAATATTACTTGAGCAACCTGATCTAGATTGTTCTAAGGGAATTAGGGACAAGGCTATGCTAGAACTACTATATGCATCAGGAATTAGAGTTTCAGAACTTATTGCATTAAATGTAGATGATATAAATTTATACATGGATTATATTATTAGTTCTAAGGATACACCTAACGAAAGAGTTATACCTATTGGGAAGATGGCAGTTAATTTTTTGAGCATATATATAGAGAAACATAGAATGAACCTCATAAAAGATCTGAAAGAAAAATCATTGTTTGTTAATTATCATGGAAAAAGACTTACAAGACAAGGGTTTTGGAAAATTGTAAGAGGTTATACTAAGCGTGCAAAAATTAATAAGAATATAACTCCACATACATTGAGACATTCTTTCGCAGCCCATTTGTTGCAAAATGGCGCTGACTTAAAATCAGTTCAAGAAATGTTAGGACATGCAGATATATCTACTACTCAGGTTTATACTTTAGTTACTAAGAATAAAATCAAAGAAGTATATAAAAAGGCACATCCAAGAGCATAATCCCCACCTTTTGGTGGGTTAATTTTTCTGTAAGAACTTATATAACTTATGGGTATAATAGAATATAGGTAAGGGAGGAATGATCACTATGATAAATAACATAACCTTAATAGTACTAGATAGTGTGGGAATAGGAGAGTTACCAGATGCCCATAAATATGGAGATGAAGGCAGTAATACATTAGGGAATATTATTAAAAATGTAAGGAATATTAATTTGAAAAATCTAAATATGCTTGGTCTTGGTTTAATAGAAGGTGTAGAAGGCTTAGAGCATATTGAAAATCCAATTGGCTCCTATGGGAGACTTTCTGAAAGTTCTGCAGGTAAAGATACTACAACAGGACATTGGGAAATAGGAGGAATAATTCTTAAAGAACCTTTTCCAACTTTTCAAAATGGTTTCCCTGATGAGCTTATAGAAAAATATGAAAAACTTATAGGTACAAAAGTACTAGGGAATAAGGTGGCATCTGGAACTGTCATATTAGAAGAACTAGGAAAGGAACATATGGAGACTGGCTATCCAATAATCTATACTTCCGCAGATAGTGTTTTTCAAATAGCAGCCCATGAGGAAATTATACCAGTTAATAGGCTTTATGAGCTTTGTGAAATAGCTAGAGAGATTTTGATTGATAAATATGCAGTGGGTAGGGTTATTGCAAGACCATTTCTAGGGGAACCTGGAGCATTCGTAAGGACATCAAATAGAAAGGATTTTTCCCTAAAACCAACTGAAGATACAATGTTAGATATTATTAAAAAATCAGGATTAGAGGTCATGGCTGTTGGAAAAATTGAAGATATTTTCAGTGGACAAGGAATTACTAAAAGTGTCCATACTATAAGTAATATGGATGGAATAGATAATACAATAAAATATATTAAAGAGCGTAACAAAGGATTAATATTTTCAAATTTAGTTGACTTTGATATGAAATATGGTCATAGAAATGACATAGAAGGATATGCGAGGGCTCTAGAAGAATTTGACAGTAGGTTACCAGAAATAATTGAATGTCTTAGAGAAGATGAGGTTTTGATGATTACTGCTGATCATGGTTGTGACCCGACTACAGCTAGTACAGACCATTCAAGAGAATATGTACCTATTCTCATCTATGGAGATAAGATAAAAAGTGGAGTTAATATTGGTACTAGGAGTACATTTGCAGATATAGGAGCTACTATATTAGACTTATTAGGTTTAGATGGCCTTAATAATGGTAAAAGCTTTGCTGATTTAATTTTAAAAAGATAGGAGGAGACGTAGTGAGCTTAGTTGAAAAAATTAATGAAACGATACAATATTTGGCTAGCAGAACTAATAGTAAACCTAAAATTGGGATCATTTTAGGCTCAGGCCTTGGTCCACTGGCGGATGAGATATTGAATGCAGATATAATTAAATATGATGAAATACCAAATTTCCCTACATCTACTGTACAGGGGCATAAGGGCCAGTTAGTAGTTGGAGAATTAGAAGGTAAAAAAGTTATTGCAATGCAAGGAAGGTTTCATTATTATGAAGGTTATCCAATAGATAAAGTTACATTTCCAGTAAGAGTTATGAGAGCATTAGGAGTAGATACTATAATAATAACTAATGCTGCAGGAGGAGTAAATCGTGAATATGCACCTGGTGATTTGATGGTCATAACAGATCATATTAATTTTACCTTTGATAATCCTCTAATTGGAAAAAACTATGATGAATTAGGACCTAGATTTCCAGATATGTCTCATGCATATGACAAATCATTAATAGATTTAGCAATAAAATCTGCTAACAATTTAAACTTGAATATTAAACAAGGAGTTTATATGTGGAATTCAGGGCCTACATATGAAACACCAGCTGAAGTTAGAGTGGCTACTTTTTTAGGAGCTGATGCAGTAGGAATGTCTACTGTACCTGAAGTTATTACAGCAGTTCATGGGGGCATGAAAGTACTTGGAATATCATGTATTACAAACATGGCATCTGGAATATTGGATCAGCCTTTAAATCATAGTGAGGTAATTGAAACTTCTGAAAGAGTAAAAAATGATTTTATTTCTTTAATTAAAGAAATATTAAAAGAATTATAGTGAGGGGTATTTAAATGGAAAACTTATTATATGCTATTGAGAAAGCTAGTTCATATATAAGAGAAAGAATTGACTTCACACCTGAAATTGGACTGATTTTAGGCTCAGGTCTAGGAACACTAGTAGATGAAGTTGAGAATCCTATTGCAATTGATTATAAAGATGTACCTTATTTTCCTGTATCTACAGTAGAAGGTCATGAAGGAAAATTAATTTTAGGGGAATTAGAAGGTAAAAAAGTTATTGCAATGCAAGGAAGATTTCATTATTATGAGGGATATACATTGCAGGAGATAACCTTTCCAGTTAGGGTAATGAAATCCCTTGGTATAAAAATGTTATTGGTAACTAATGCATGTGGCTCATTGACGAAAGACTTTTATCCAGGTGCATTAATGATTATGGAGGATCATATTAATTTCATTGGAGATAACCCTCTTATTGGGCAGAATTATGATGAATTAGGTCCTAGGTTTCCTGATATGTCCTCTGCATATGATAAGGAGCTAATTAGGTTAGCAGAAAGTGTTAGTAAAAAACTTGATATTGAAACTAAGAAAGGTGTTTATGTAGCTATAAGTGGTCCTAATTATGCTTCAAGAGCTGAACTTAGAATGCTTAGAAAGATTGGTGCAGACACAATAGGAATGTCTACAGTACCAGAAGTTATAGTTGCTAGACATTCAGATTTAAAGGTATTAGGTATATCTTGTGTTACGGATATGGCAATAGCAGATGAAATAGTTTCAATAAGCCATGAAGAAGTTATTAAAGTAGCTAATGAAACTAGACCTAAATTTATAAGACTTGTTAAAGGTATACTTAATGAGGTGATACTATAATGAGAATGTATGATATTATTCAAAAAAAGAGAGATGGAAAAGAATTATCTACTGAAGAAATTAATTTTTTTATAAATGGCTATTCAAAAGGCGAAATTCCTGATTATCAAGCAAGTGCATTGCTTATGGCAATATACTTGAAAAAAATGAACAAAAGAGAGACTGTAGATTTGACAAATGCTATGGTAAACTCTGGGGAAACAGTTGATCTTTCTCTTATAGAAGGGATAAAGGTCGATAAGCATAGTACTGGAGGTGTTGGTGACAAGGTGACACTAGCCTTAGGTCCTATGGTGGCTGCATGTGGATTACCATTTGCAAAAATGTCTGGAAGAGGGTTAGGGCATACTGGTGGAACCTTAGATAAACTTGAATCTATTAAAGGCTTAAGAACCGAATTTTCTAGAGAAGAGTTTATTTCAACTGTGAATAAAGTGAAATTATGTATATGTAGTCAAACTGCTAACATTACACCTGCTGACAAGAAATTATATGCTTTAAGGGATGTAACTGCCACTGTAGATAATATTTCTCTAATTGCTAGTAGTGTAATGAGCAAAAAAATTGCTGCAGGTTCTAATGCCATTGTATTAGATGTTAAGGTTGGTAGTGGTGCGTTTATGAAAGAATTAGATGATGCATTTTTACTAGCTGAGGAAATGGTAGGTATAGGTAATAGTGTAGGTAGAGAAACAGTTGCAATAATATCTAATATGGATGAGCCACTAGGTTATGCAGTAGGTAATTCAATTGAAGTAATAGAGGCCATTAATACTTTACAAGGTAATGGACCAGAAGATTTTGTAGAGTTGTGCTTAACACTTGGTTCTATGCTATTAGTCTTGGGTAAAAAAGCTGAAAATATGAACTATGGTAGAGAAATGTTAGTACAAGTCATAGATAATGGAAGTGCTTATAATAAGCTACTGGAATTTGTTGAAGCTCAGGGTGGAGATGTAAATTATATTAGGAATACAGAGCTACTACCTAAAGCTAGCAATAAATTTGAAATATTAAGTGACTGTGATGGTTATATTAAGTCAATTGATGCTGAAGAAATAGGAAAATGTGCGCTAGCATTAGGGGCAGGAAGAGAGACGAAGGAAAGTAACATTGATTTAGCTGCTGGTATAATCTTGAATAAGAAGGTTGATGATAAAGTAAATAAAGGAGATGTTCTAGCATATTTGCTTTATAATGATCCAGACAAAGCTAAGGGCATTGATACCAAGTTAAAGAATGCTATAAAAATTGGTGACAAAAATAAAGAAAAAAAGAAGTTAATTTATGGAATTGTAGACTCAGATGGAGTAAAGAGGATGTAGTTTTTCATAAGCTTAGGAGACTAAAATGTAGTCTCCTTTTTTTGTATTTTTACCCTTGAATAAGTTATTAGATTGATGGTTAATATAAAATTAAATATTAGGTGAAAGGAGGATAAAATGAATAAGCTAGCAAGATATAGAAGAGTAATTAGCATAACAGCCATTTTATTGATATTAGTTACGCTTTCAAATCATTCATATGCAGAAACTGAGGAACCTTTTAAATTAGAGGCAAAATCAGCAATATTATTGGATGCAATAACTGGAGAAATTTTATTTGAAAAAAACATACATGAGAAATTACCCCCAGCTAGTATAACAAAAATTATGGTTCTTTTAATTGCAATGGAAGATTTAGATAGTGGAAAAATAAAACTTGATGATAAAGTTCAAGTAAGTTCTAATGCAGAAAGAATGGGTGGAAGCCAAGTATATCTAGAAGCTGGAGAAACCCAGATACTAGATGACTTATTAAAAGCTGTTTGTTTAAGGTCTGCAAATGATGCAGCAGTAGCATTAGCAGAGCATATATCAGGTAGTATAGATGTATTTGTTCAGAGAATGAATGATAGAGCAAAGGAGCTTGGAATGACTAATACCCATTTTAAGAATGCAACTGGACTACCTGATCCAGAACACCTTACTACTGCATATGATATTAGTTTAATGTCAAGAGAACTATTGAAACATCCTAAAATTCATGATTGGCTAACTATATATATGACTGATATTAAAGTAGGTAAAAATAAAGATGTAACTCAAACTCTTGTAAATACAAACAAACTAATACGAGATTATCAAGGTGCAAATGGATTAAAAACAGGTCTAACTAATGATGCAGGTCATTGCCTTGCTGCATCAGCCAAGAGAGGTAATTTGTCTCTAATAAGTGTAGTTTTGGGCGGACCAACATCAAATAGTAGATTTTCAGAATCAAAGAAGCTCTTAGACTTTGGATTTGCAAACTATGAGTCATTACCTATATGTAGAAAAGATGAGGTTGTTAAAAAAATTAAAGTATCCAAAGGAAAAGGAAACATTGTAAATATAGTTGCAGAAAGCGATTATAGTCTTCTAATACGAAAAGGAGATTCAAGAGAAATAGAAAAAGAGATAATACTTCCCGAAAAAATCAATGCTCCATATGAAAAGGGACAAAAGTTTGGAGAGATTGTATTAAAGAACAATGGTAAAGAAGTTGGTAGAGTAAACTTAGTTACAGAAGAAGGAATGAATAAGGCTTCAATTATTGATATGTTTAAAAAAGTCACAACCATGTTTTTAGGTAATTCTAAGTAATAGATTACAGGATATATGATATAATATATATCCTGTAATCTAGTTTTTTGCTAAAGTATGATAGGTTATGTCTATTGACAACAATTTTATATTGTTATATAAATTGATTGTTGGAGCAATTTATAATAGAGGGAGATAATAATGGAATATAAAGTAGTGTTAGAAGCTTTTGAAGGACCAATGGACCTACTTATGCATTTAATAGAGAAGGAAAAAGTTGATATATACGATATACCAATAGCTAAGATTACAGACCAGTATATAGAATACATTCAAGGTATGCAAAGTATAGATTTAAATTTGACCAGCGAGTTTTTAGTCATGGCTGCAACGCTTCTGGAAATCAAGTCAAAGATGCTACTACCTAAAAGCAGTAGTGATGATGAGCAATTAGAAATGGAAGAAGCAGACCCTAGAGAAGAGCTTGTAAGAAGACTAGTAGAATATAAAAAGTTTAAGTTGGTAGCAGAGAACCTTAAAACTAAAGGTGATACTCAAAGTAAGATTTTTTTTAAGCAGAAAGAAGAACTAGAAGAATTTATGGAACAGGATTCATTTGAATTAGAAAAAATAGACTTTAAAGAGCTATTTTTAGCATATATGAATATTCTAAATAAATCTAAGGAAAGTATAAAAAAAATAAATTTAGCTGAAATACAAAGGGACGAGCTGACTATAGAAGATTGCATGGACGATCTGGAAAATGTTATTAAAGAAAAGAAAAAAGTCAAATTTAATGAGCTATTTAAAGAGGATAGCACTAAAAATAGAGTTGTTGTTATCTTTTTGTCTATACTTGAGTTGATTAAATTAAAAAAAATTAAAGTAGTACAAGAGAAAAATTTCGGAGATATAGTAATTAAGAGTAATAATTTATAGAGTTAGACTAGAGGTGAACTTTATGGACAGTAGAGAAATAAAATCTATTATAGAAGCATTATTATTTACTTGGGGAGACCCTTTATCATTGGATGATATATCTGATGTGCTAGAGTTAGATAAACAATCTTTATCTAAAATTATGAGTGAAATGATTGATGATTTTAACTTTAATAGAAGAGGAATCCAAATTATACAGGTTAATGATAAGTATCAACTAAGTACTAGGCCTGAACACTTTGAATGGATAAAGAAATTATGTACTCCTAGGGTTAATAAAACCTTATCTAATGCTGCTCTTGAAACATTATCAATTATAGCTTATAAACAACCTATTACTAAAGCAGAAATAGAAATAATTAGGGGAGTTAAATGCGACAAAGCACTAAATACTCTAATAGAGAAAAATTTGATTAAGGAAATTGGAAGACTTGAAAAGACTGGTAAGCCAATTATTTATGGAACTACTGATGATTTTTTAAAATGCTTTGGTTTATCTACATTAGAAGCTTTGCCTTCTCTTGATGAAGACAATATAGAAGAGAACATTTTAGGTGAAATAAAAGATATCGATAACACAAAATAAATTTGTGTTATTTTTCTTTTTTTGGAAAAGATATTTAAATAGATAGTTAATCTTTATATGGAGTTGATATACTTGAATTTTTTTTTACTAATATTACTTATTGCTATAGTTATTATAATTGCTATAATTTTTATTCCGATCTATATTGAATTCATAATTATGAAAAAAAAGAAAAATAGCACCATAGGTGTAAAATTAATTTTGTTAAAGGGATTATTCAAATTTCAATATGAAATCGAATACTTAGATTTGGTTGCAAAAATTAATATGAAGGGGTATAAGCTAGACGAAAAAAAAGTTGAAAGCTATAAAATAAAGGAGAAGAAAGGATTTGAATTAGAATATATAATTGAACAATTCCATAATTTGAGAAAAAATCTAAGCTTATTTAGAAATATTATCCAATATATAGTAGAGAAAATTATTTTAGAGTCACTAAGCTTGAATGCTAGATTTGGGCTAGGAGATGCTGCACTTACTGGCATAACTTATGGGGCACTCTGGGCTGTAATGGGTGTTTTTTTAAATGTTCTATATAGTAATAAAGATGTTAAAAACTTAAGTGTAAAACTATGTCCAGATTTTAATGAAACTATTTTAGAAGTTGACTTTTTCTGCATAATAAAGATTAAATTTGCCCATATTATTATTGCAAGCATAAAAGGAATAAAAGTACTTATAAAAGGCGGTGTATTGAATGGCAGATCATCCTATTCAAGGTCTAATGAAGACAACAATGGAGAGTATTAAAGAAATGGTAGATGTAAATACAATAGTTGGAGACCCAGTTCAATCTCCTGATGGGCAAATAATAATACCTATCTCGAGGGTTTGCTTTGGTTTTGCTTCAGGAGGTACTGAGTTTAACTGCGCTAATGGAAAATATGAAGAGCAAAATGAAGGTAGTGATAAAAAGTTACCCTTTGGTGGAGGTACAGGAGCAGGAGTTTCTGTACAACCAGTTGCTTTTATAGTAGTAGGTAATGGAAACATGAAGTTGCTACCTGTGGATCAAAATGCAAATATAATAAACAGTATCTTGGACTTAATACCAAAAATGGCAAATGGAATACAGAACAAATTTAAGGATAAAGAACCTAAAGAAAAAAACACACAAATAATTACAGAAAGTAGCGGTAATAATTAGGGGCAGAAAAATCTGCTCCTAACTATTGACGTAACATATTTTTAGATTAATGGAGTGTTGTTAAATATGCTAAGAAAAATTAAAATAGTTGTAGTTATCTTAATTTCAGTTAACTTATTAGTAGGTTTTGCTTATCCTTCACCAAGTGCAGAAAGTGCGGTTTTGATTGACTCAAAAACTGGAAGAGTAATATATTCTTTAAACCATAATCTTAGGAGACCTATGGCTAGTACAACTAAAATTATGACTGCCTTATTAGCAATAGAACATGGCAATCTAGATTCAATAGTTAAAGTAAAGGAAAATGCTGTAGGAGTTGAAGGTTCAAGTATTTATCTAGTCAAGGGTGAGGAAATTTTATTAAAGGATTTGATTTATGGTTTAATGTTAAGATCAGGAAATGATGCTGCAGTGGCTATTGCAGAGCATATATCTGGTTCAGTAGATAAATTCGTTGATCTTATGAATGAAAAAGCTAGAGATATAGGTGCTCTTAATACGAATTTTGTAAATCCACATGGCTTACATGATCCAAACCATTTTTCAACTGCATATGATATGGCAATTATCACTAGAGAAGCAATGAAGTTGGATTTTTTTAGAGAGGTATCGAAAGCAAAAAATTGGATTGCAAATAGGGAAATAAATCAATATTTTTCAAACAAAAATGATGTTGTTTGGAAATATAATGGTGGAGATGGAGTAAAAATTGGATACACAAAGACTGCTGGTAGATGCTTAGTAGCTAGTGCAACTAGAAATGAGATGCAATTAATTGCAGTTGTATTAAATGATGGCAATTGGTTTAATGATTGCTATAACATGCTTGACTATGGTTTTGAAAAATATAAGCCAACCCTACTATTAAGTGAGGGGCAGTTTTTAAGAAAAGTTGAAGTATTAGATGGTGACAGGAAATACTTAAACATAAAATTTGAAGAGGATCTTATAATTCCACTTGATGAAAATGAAAAAGAAAAGACTAAAGTGGTTTTAAATCTTCTTGATACAATAAAAGCCCCTGTAAGTAAAGGGCAAAAGTTAGGTAATGTTCAAGTTTTTATTGAAGGAGAACTAATATATACTACAGAAATAAAAGCTAATACTGAAATCAGTTATTCTAGACCTAATGGGAATTTTATAAAATTTTTGAAAAATATATTTTAAAGTAAGTAAAATTACATTTACAACATGGTTTTTTATACCATGTTTTTTTGTCACAAAAAACTCCTAGTTCTATAATCTAATACTATAGTCATAGGTAATAGAAGGGAGTGGTAATATTGCATAAAAGGCAAGAATGTATTGATGTAGGTAGTGAGTATTGTCCATGTTATCTAGCAGAGACAAATAATTGCATTATATGCTCACAGCTTCAAAGAAATGAGTTTTGTGATTGCAATTGGAGAGGCGTATGTATATATCAAGATTTCTTAATGAATGGAAGCAAAATAAAGCAACAAAGAGACTACTATAAAAGCAAAATCATAGACATAAGAGAAATAGGGAATGATAGCTATGTTTTAAAATTTAAGGTATCAAAAACACTGGCAAGACAACTAAAAGAACCGGGTTCCTATGTGTTTTTAAGAAATGAAGAACTACCTCAATATTTTGATGTACCTATGTCAGTAATGCAGTCTGATACTATAGATGGCACAATAACTATAGCTTTTAAAACAGTAGGTGCTAAAACTAGTAGCCTAAAGAAATGCAAAGAAGACATTTTAGTAAAAGGACCATATTGGAATGGAGTATATGGGTTGAAAAACCTAAAAAGTATGAAAGAAAAGACGTGTTTAGTTCTAGCTAGGGGAATATCACAGGCACCAACTCTATTAGCTTTAGAAAAACTGGTCAAGAATAAAAATAAAGTAATATTAGTTCTTGATAGAGGTAGCATAGGTGAAATTTTTATCTATGATTATATAGATGAAATGGAAATAGAAACATACGAGGAAGATTTAATGAGTGAAAAAGGAAGAAGCTTAGTTAAGCAGTTAATACTTAAAGAGAATATATCTCTAGTGTATAGTGCAGGTTCAGATTTGCTTCACATGAATGTTATAAAAATACTAGATGAATTAGGGGTAGATCCATACTTATCTGTCACAAATAACAACGAGATTTGTTGTGGAGAAGGCATTTGCGGAGGCTGTACTGTGAGGCTAAGGGATGGAACAAGAACAAAGACATGTAAAACTCAAGTTGATTCAAGAAAGATAATTGAAAGGAGGGTATTACTTGACTAAAGTAATCATAATAGGTGGAGGATGGGCTGGATGTTCAGCTTCTTTAAGTGCAAAAAAAGCTGGAGCTGAAGTTACTTTAATTGAGAAAACTGATATGCTAATTGGTTTAGGTAATGTTGGTGGAATAATGAGAAATAACGGAAGATATACTGCTACTGAAGAGAATATATATTTGGGTGCAAGTGAACTATTTGAAATTACTGACAATGCTTCAAGGCATAAGAATGTCGATTTTCCTGGTCATAAGCATGCATCTCTCTATGATGTTACTAGGGTAGAGCCAGAGGTAAGAAAATTATTAAAAGACAGGGGAATCAATGTTTTGCTTATGAGCAGAGCAAATGACATAGTTATAGAGGATAGAAAAATAAAGGGGATAGTACTTGCAGATGGAAATGTTATAGAAGGTGATGTTTTTATAGAAACAACAGGCTCTACTGGTCCTATGGGAAACTGTACTAGGTATGGCAATGGCTGTGCTATGTGTATATTAAGATGTCCATCGTTTGGTCCAAGGCTTAGTATTAGTATGCGAGCAGGAGTAGAAGACATATTAGGAAAACGTGGAGATGGTTCTTATGGTGCTTTTAGTGGGTCGTGTGAACTAAGTAAAGATTCAGTTAGTGAGGAAATAAGAGAAAGGCTTGATAGTGAAGGTGTTGTAATACTTCCTGTTCCACAAGAAGATATAAACTTTGAAAAGCTTGATTTAAAAGTATGTCAGCAATATTCTCTTAAAGAGTTTTCAGAAAATATAATCCTATTAGATACAGGTCATATAAAGCTTATGACTCCTTTCTATCCCTTAGAAAAGCTTAGAAAAATCAAAGGTCTTGAACGGGCTAGATATGAAGATCCTTATGCAGGAGGAAAAGGAAACTCTATTAGGTATTTATCTATAGCACCAAGAGATAACGCACTTAAAGTAAATGGAGTTGATAATCTACTGTGTGCTGGAGAGAAAGCAGGTCTATTTGTTGGGCATACTGAAGCCATTTCTACAGGAAGTTTAGCAGGACATAATAGTGTAAGGCTAAGTTTAGGAATGCCTTTACTAGAGTTGCCAAGAAATACTGTAATAGGTGATATTATTGCTTTTGCTAATGAAGAGATAAAAGATGAAGATGGGCTTAAGAAAAGATATACATTTGCAGGTTCTGTATTTTTTGATAGAATGAAAGAGAAGGGCACTTACTCTATTGATACTGAGGAAATTAAGAAAAAAATACAAAGGTTGGATTTGTTGAATATTTATAATGAGAGACTTGTATAATACTATTATGGTTAACCGAAGTATTTGTTAAATTAACTTATGAAGGAAGGGGAACTATGAGGTTACAGAAGTTTATGGCACAATGTGGTATCGCATCTAGGAGAAAATCTGAGGAGATAATAATTAGCAAAAGAGTTAAAGTAAATGGAAAAGTTATAACTGAGCTAGGTTATAAGATTGATCCTCTGCAAGATATTGTTACTGTTGATGGCAAAAGAATCAGAGATAGGGAGAAGAAAGTCTACATAATGATGAATAAACCTAAAGGGTATGTTACTACGGTTTCAGATGAGTTTAATAGGAAAACAGTTCTTGACCTTGTGAAAGATATAAAAGAAAGAGTTTATCCTATAGGTAGACTTGATTTTGATACTTCTGGTCTTTTGCTCTTGACTAATGATGGAGAGCTTGCCTATAAGTTGATTCATCCTAAATTTGAAGTTGTCAAAACTTATATTGCGACAATCAAAGGTAGACCTAGTGAGGAAGAGTTGGAAAGATTTAGACATGGACTAGAAATTGACGGATATATTACTTCAAAAGCTGAAATAGAAATACTAAGTAGTATTGATGATAAGAGTGTCGTAAGGATAAAAATACATGAAGGTAAGAATAGACAGATAAGAAAAATGTGTGATAAAATTGGTCATCCCGTTACTTCGCTAAAAAGGATATCTATAGGTAATCTAGAACTGGGAACTTTAAAAAAAGGCTGCTGGAGATATTTAGATAATGATGAAATAGAATATTTAAAGAAAATCTAATCATTACGTTACACGTAATGATTAGATTTTTATGAGGGGAATTATTACTTGTTTTGAATATTGTATTTTACTTAACTCTTTGGTATAATTTGGCTATAAAGGGGAGTGTTTAAATGATAGTAGTTAGAAAAACTATAAATTTAGAGGAAATTGAATTTGTTGCGAATATTTTAAATAAAAACAATATGGAGATAAATATAAGTAAAAGCAGTATATGTTTTATCATAGAGGATAATAGTGCAATAGTAGGAGGTTGTAGCTTAATTACTAATTATGACTATGCAATTATAGATTTTCTTATTATAGATGAAAAAAGAAGAGGAGAAAAATTAGGTGACGGACTTTTAAGAGGTGTTTTAAATTATTGCTTAAGAAGGAATATTAGTAAGGCATACTTTATAGGACATAATCAATATCTGATTAAAAAAGGTTTTTGTGAAGTTGACAAAAATATTAGAGAAATAATTTTAGGTACTACAATGAACTCAGACACTGTTTTAGAATGTGATGTAGAAGAGTTCTTTAATAAAGACTGTAGTTCCTGTAGAAGGAGCTGATAATGTGTATAAATATGTTAACAATGTAATTAGTATTACGAGAGAGATAATGCTAGAGAAAGTTAAAATAGGCAATGTAGTTGTAGATGCTACAGCAGGAAATGGTCATGACACACTTTTACTTGCTAAATTAGTTGGACAAGAAGGGAAAGTATATGGATTTGATATTCAAGAATCTGCAATAAAAAATACGAATCAAAAATTAATTGAGAATAAACTTGCTGAAAGGGTATATTTAATACAGGACAGTCATGAAAATATAGATAAGTATATTGATGAAAGAACTGACTTAGTAATATTTAATTTAGGATATTTACCTGGTGGCAATCATAGTATAGTTACAAAAGCAAAATCTACTACTATAGCAATAGAAAAGAGCTTAAATCTATTAAAAGAGAATGGTCTATTAGTGATTACCACTTATGTAGGTCATGAGGAAGGAAAAACAGAAGAAAAGTATGTTAAGGAGTATTTATCAAATTTAGACCAGAAGGAGTTTAATGTCTTAAAATTTGAGTTTATAAATCAAATCAATAACCCACCTATACTTTATTGTGTAGAGAAAAATAAATTATAAAATTTAGGGGGAATGTGTCATGGCTAAACCAAAAATTACAGAGACAATTTTTAGAGATGCCCATCAGTCTTTAATCGCTACACGAATGAAAACAGATGAAATGCTGCCTATTGCAGAAAGACTAGATGAAGTAGGGTTTCACTCATTGGAAGTCTGGGGAGGAGCAACTTTTGATTCTTGTTTAAGGTATTTAAATGAAGATCCATGGGAGAGACTTAGAAAACTTAGAAAGGTATTCAAGAAAACAAAACTTCAAATGCTTCTAAGAGGACAAAACCTTTTAGGATATAAGAATTATCCGGATGATGTAGTTGAAGAATTTGTTAAGAAGTCTATTGGTAACGGAATTGATATTA
Source organism: Proteiniborus sp. DW1 (assembly GCF_900095305.1). Classification (NCBI taxonomy): domain Bacteria; kingdom Bacillati; phylum Bacillota; class Clostridia; order Eubacteriales; genus Proteiniborus; species Proteiniborus sp. DW1. The sequence continues at coordinate 66,963 of NZ_FMDO01000034.1, forward strand.
TAAGAATATTTGATGCACTAAATGATATACGGAATCTTAGAACCTCAATAGAAGCCACAAAAAAATCTGGTGGTCATGCTCAGGCAGCCATTTCTTATACCATAAGCCCAGTTCATGATATTGAATACTATGTTAAACTGTCTAAGGAAATGGAGAGCATGGGTGCAGATTCTATATGCATTAAAGACATGTCAGGTATACTTTTACCATATACTGCTTATGAATTAGTTAGCAAATTGAAAAAAGAGATTAAAATTCCAATACAACTACATTCTCATTTTACTAGTGGTGTTGCCAATCAAACATATATGAAGGGAATAGAAGCAGGAGTTGATATAGTTGATACAGCACTTTCACCTTTTAGCATGGGAACAAGTCAACCATCTACTGAATCAATGATTGCAGCATTAAAAGATTCTCCATATGACACAGGATTAGATCTAGGTTTAGTTGCTGAGATTGCAGACTATTTTAAACCCATAAGAGAGAAATATATAAAAGAAGGTATTTTAAATCCTAAAGTTTTAGCAGTGGACAGTAAAACCTTGATAAATCAAGTTCCAGGTGGTATGCTATCAAACCTAGTATCTCAACTAGAAAAGCAAGGTTCACTTGATAAATTTGATGAAGTTCTTAATGAAATTCCAAAGGTTAGAGAGGATTTAGGTTTTCCACCTTTAGTAACACCTATGAGCCAAATGGTAGGTACTCAAGCTGTTTTTAATATTATACTAGGTGAAAGGTATAAAATGGTTCCTTCTGAGGTTAGAAATTATGTAAAAGGGTTATATGGGAAGCCAGCAGTTCCTATTTCATCTGAGATTAAGAAGAAAATAATTGGAGACGAGGAAGTTTATTCAGGTAGACCTGCAGATTTATTAGAGCCACAGTTAGAAAAAATAAAAAGTGAAATTAAGGAGTATATTGAACAAGATGAAGATGTATTGACTTATGCATCATTTCCTCAAGTTGCAGTTAGTTTCTTTCAGCATAGACAAGCTGAGAAGTATAAAATAGATAGCTCATTACTTAATGTTGAGGAAAAAACTTATCCAGTTTAGGGACATAGAAACAAATCATGGTCACATAAAAGTGTATGGTTAAATATTAAGTAGATAATATTTAACCATATATTTTTTAAAAATAAAAAAATTCATTTGATTCAACAATCTTTATGCAATAAAATTGCTGTTTTCCTATTGCTAATGTAGGTTATTACTTTTGCAGCTGTTTCTTTTTCTATTAGTTCACCACATTTTAGGCATATAATGTTGTCTTTCTGAACAATACTTTCATTAATACTAGTTTGTAAATTTCCGTATTTTTTCCAGCTTTTCCATCCAGTTTTACAGAGTTCTTTTCTATTTTCATAGTCTGCATATACCCATTTTAAAATAGTATGAAAATGAAAAGGGTATTTATTAAAACGAATATAATCTTTATAAAGGCCTAGGCTTAAACAATAATTTTCAAATGTCTCTTCAATTATACTTTGTAATGGCTCTTCAATTTTGCAGTTTATAAAGTTGTATTTTTCTTTTGATAACCATTTTCTAAGATTATCGAACATATATCCTCTACATACATGGATTTCCTCATCTTTATTAACATTTAGCTTTTTTAGTAGGCTATTTACTATTATTATTACATAATCAAGATATTTTTTTTCATTGAATGCTGAACCTTTATAAAACTCTATAGGTATAATATCATAATAAAATTCTTTAGTTTCTTTTCGCATTGCACCTATACAAGTACCACCTATTAAGCTTCCGCTTCCAGCATCATCAATTTGTATCATAAAATCACTCCTGTAAAGCATTGAAATTTGCATGATAATAATTATTATTTGCTCATAAAACAAAAATATTAGTATTTTTAACTTTTAGTTGATAATTTATAATCAAGTAATTGTATACATGGGGAATGAAGTTAAACTTGCAAAATATTTAAATTAGTTAAAAAAATGAAATTTAAATTGCATATCTATAGCTGATTTGATATTATGTAATTGTAGAAGATTTTAACAATATTATAAGGGGGACTTTAAATTGGCTGCCACAAGTGAAAAAGTACTTAAACTTAAAGTTGAGTGGTGTAAAGGCTGTGGGATTTGTGTAGAGTTTTGCCCTAAAAGTGTTTTAGAACTTAAATGTGGCAAAATAAGTATTAAGAACATAGAAGCATGTATTAAATGTGGTCAGTGTGAACTAAGATGCCCAGATTATGCAATCTACTTAGGAGGTAGAGAAGATGGACAGTAAAAGGATTAAATTAATGCAAGGAAATGAAGCTTGTGTTGAGGGAGCAATTGCTGCAGGAATGAGATTTTATGCAGGCTATCCAATTACACCATCTACTGAGATAGCTGAGCTTTCTGCAGAGAAACTACCCCAAATAGGTGGTAAGTTTATACAAATGGAGGATGAAATAGCTAGTATGGGCGCAGTAATAGGAGCTTCATTAGCTGGGCTAAAATCTATGACAGCTACAAGCGGACCTGGTTTTTCATTAAAACAAGAAAACCTTGGCTATGCAGCTATTGCAGAAGTTCCTTGTGTAGTTGTAAATGTACAAAGAGGGGGACCAAGTACTGGTTTACCAACTGCTCCTGCCCAAGGCGATGTAATGCAAGCAAAATGGGGAACACATGGTGACCATCCAATCATTGCACTTACTCCATCATCAGTTAGAGAAACTTATGACTTAACTATAAAGGCCTTTAATATTGCTGAAAAGTATAGAACCCCTGTTGTACTGCTAATGGATGAAGTTATTGGACATCTTAGAGAAAAAATAGAAATACCTAATTTTGAAGATATTGAGATAGTAGATAGAATTAAACCTGATAAGAACAGTGATGAATATAAACCATATGAGGTTTTAGATGGAGAGATAGTTCCCAGAATGGTTCCTTTTGGAGAGGGGTATAGATATCATGTAACCGGTCTTGTACATGATGAAACCGGTTTCCCAAGTACTAAACCAGAAGTAGCAGAAAAGCTTGTGTCTAGGCTTGTAGATAAAGTTGAACTAAATAAAGATGATATTTCCTTATATGAAGAATATTTGTGTGATGATGCTGAAGTTGTAATTATTGCATATGGTGGAACTGCTAGATCTGCAAAGCATGCAGTTGAATTGGCAAGAAAACAAGGTTTAAAAGTAGGATTATTTAAACCAATGACTATATGGCCATTCTTAGATAAGCAAATTATGCAGCTATCTAAAAATATTAAAAAAATCATAGTAGCAGAAATGAATCTTGGTCAATATGCTATTGAAGTTGAAAGAGTAGCTAGTAAATATTCTGAAGTGCACAAATGTAATCGTGTAAATGGTGAACTAATATCACCAGATGAAATTCTAGCCAAGATTAAGGAGGTCTATTAAAGTGCCTAGCAAACTCGTAGAATCTTATTTTAGATCAAATAAATTACCTCACATCTGGTGTTCAGGATGTAGTAATGGTATTGTTATGAGGTCAATAACTAAAGCTATCGATAATTTAGGTTTAGATAAGGATAATGTATGTATAGTATCTGGAATAGGTTGCTCCTCTAGAGCTACTGGTTACATGGACTTTAATACCTTGCATACTACTCATGGAAGAGCGTTATCTTTTGCAACTGGAATTAAAATGGCAAACCCCAAGCTAGAAGTAATAGTTATCACTGGAGATGGCGACTGCGCTGCTATAGGAGGTAATCATCTAATTCATTCAGCTAGAAGAAATATAGGAATTACAACAATTGTATTTAATAATAACATTTATGGTATGACTGGTGGGCAGTATTCGCCAGCAACACCTACTGGTGCTGTAGGGACAACAGCTCCATATGGAAACATTGATTCAAATTTTGATTTATGCCAACTTGTAAAAGCCGCCGGGGCAACTTATGTTGCTCGTTCAACAGCCTATCATGCTAATATGATTATTAGTCAAGTTGAAGAAGGTATTAAGAATAAAGGATTTTCATTTGTTGAAGTTGCAAGTATATGTCCAACATATTTTGGCAGAAAAAACAAAATGGGAAACGCAGTTGATATGATGAAGTATCTGAAGGAGAATTCAATAAATATTAAGGCAGCTGAAAAAGTGGGTAAAGATCAAAGTGATGGAAAGCTTATTATAGGAGAATTTTATAAGGTTACAAGACCTGAATATACAGAGGAGTACCAAAAAATTATCGATAGTTTTCAAAAGGAGAGATAATATGTCTAGTCAATATGAAATACGATTAAGTGGTTCAGGTGGTCAAGGATTGATATTGGCTGGTATTATTTTAGCAGAAGCTGCAATTGAAGATGGTAAAAATGCAGTTCAATCTCAGTCATATGGTCCTGAGGCGAGAGGAGGAGCTAGTAAAGCGGAAGTAATAATAAGTGATGAAGAGATCCATTATCCTAAAGTGAAGGATAGTGATTTGCTATTAGCTTTAACTCAGCTTGCATGTGACAAGTATATTAGTAGTTTGAAAAAAGGTGGCACTTTAGTAATAGACGATAGCATCGTTTCACCTAAGAGAGATGACATCAATATTGTTAGTATTCCTATCTTAGACACTGCTAATAATAAATTGAATAAGCCTTTAGTTGCAAATATTGTTGCCCTTGGTGCAATTAATAGTATATCTCAAATTGTTTCAACTAAATCTTTAAAAAGTGCTGTTTTAGCAAGAGTTCCTAGAGGAACAGAGACTTTTAATGAAAAGGCATTAGAAGAAGGCATGAAGCTTACAAAAGAATGTAGGGAATGATGATATGGAAGATAAAAAGAAAGACTTAATGAAAGTTATTCAAGTGAATTTTACGAGGCTAAGCAAAGGACAAAAGCTAATTGCAGAGTACATTATGTCTAGCTATGATAAGGCAGCATTTATGACTGCAGCCAAATTGGGTGAAGTAGTGGGAGTAAGCGAGTCTACAGTAGTGAGATTTGCATTAACTCTTGGATTTTCAGGATATCCAAGTTTGCAAAGGGCCTTACAGGAGCTTATAAAAAATAAGCTTACAACAGTACAAAGATTAAGTATGTCCAGTGAATACTCTGATAATGAAGTAGGTCTAAAAAAAGTTCTAAGAACAGATATGGAGAATATAAAGGCTACAATAGATGAAATGAATGTGGAAACTTTTGAAAAGGTAATAGACAGTATTTTATCAGCAAAAAGAGTATACATACTAGGTCTTCGTAGCTCAGCAGCGTTAGCAGAATATCTAGGATTTTATTTAGGAATAATATTAGATGATATAAAGGTTGTAAGTACAGGAATAAGTGATACTTTTGAAAAGATTATTAGGGTAAGCAAAGACGATTTAGTAATAGGAATAAGTTACCCCAGATATTCTAGAAGAACACTGGATGCACTAAAATACGTGAAAACACAACAATGTAAGGTTGTTGGAATTACAGATAGTTTAATTTCACCAATAGCAAGCTTAGCAGACTATACACTTATTGCAAGGAGTAATATGTTGTCTTTTGTTGATTCATTAGTAGCTCCTATGAGTTTATTGAATGCATTAATTATAGCAATAGGTATGAGAGAAAAAGATGAAATAGAGAAATACTTTAATGAGTTAGAAAATATATGGAAAGAGTATAACATTTATGATAACAAAGATAAAATAAATAATGGGGAAAATAGAAGGACTGATTAATTTATCAGTTCTTTTATTTAATATATTTATCATAAAAAATGTTATCATAATTGATAATATATATAGAAATTTTATTATTTATAACTTATAATGTATATAATAAACTCAAATAAGCTAAAGAAACTTTTATTTGAACTTATAAGATTATATAAATATTGCATAGTAGAACATTCTTATACATTTTTATTTTTTATTCTAGGAGGTTATAATGGGAAGACTATTTTTAGTTAGACACGGAGAATCTGAATGGAACATCCTAAGCAAGATACAGGGTCAAAGTAATACAAATCTCACTGATTTAGGTAGAGAGCAGGCTAGAAAGGTTGCAGAAAGACTATGTAAGGAAAAAATTGACATTATTTTTTCTAGTGATTTAAGTCGTGCCTTTGATACTGCAAAAATAATTGGGGATAAACTTGGATTAGAAGTCAACACTTTTGAAGAATTAAGAGAAATTAAATTTGGGGTGTGGGAAGGACTAACCACACAAGAGATATTAGATAAATATAGTAAAGAACATACTATATGGATGACAGAACCCCATAATTTAAAGCTTCCTGAGGCAGAAAGTCTTATTGATTTACAGGAAAGGCTTCTAAAAATAGTAAATATTCTTTTAAAAAATAATAAAGATAAGAATATACTTATAGTTTCCCACGGTGCTTCTATAAAAGCTTTAATTTTAGGGATATTGGGCATTGATATTTCTTATTATAATAAACTTACTATTGGTAATACCAGTCTCAGTATTATAGAATTTAGAGATTATTCACCGGTTTTAAGAGTACTTAATGATACTAGTCATCTAAAGGAGGAGTAATTTTTGGGTAAACGAATAGCAGTAATTGGGGGAGGGCCTGCTGGCATGATTGCAGCAGCTACAGCCGGGTCTTTAGGTAAAGATGTCGTTTTATTCGAAAAAAACAATAAACTTGGGAAAAAGATGTTTATAACTGGTAAAGGAAGATGTAATATTACAAACGCTGGTGAAGTTGATGAATTAATAGATAATATTGTATCTAATAAATCATTTTTGTATAGCGCTTTTTACTCATTTACAAATAATGATATTGTTGAATTACTAAGTCAGTATGGAGTGGAGACAAAAATAGAGCGGGGCAACAGAATTTTTCCAGTTAGTAATAAGTCTAGTGATGTAATCAGGGCCTTAGAGAGACATCTAATTAAGAATGGGGTTAAGATAGAGCTAAATAAAGAAATTAAATCTATAGAAAAACTAGATGATAAAAACTTTAAAATTGCTTTGTCTAACTCAGAGGAACAATATTTTAATAAAGTAATCATAGCAACTGGGGGAAAATCCTATCAACAAACAGGTTCTACTGGTGATGGATATGTATTTGCTAAAAACTTTGGACATTCAATTACAGACTTAAAACCGGCTTTAATACCTTGTATAATTAAAGAGGATTGGGTAAAAGAGTTACAGGGCCTAGCATTAAGGAATGTAAGAATATCCGCATATGTTGGAAACAAAAAAATTTTTGAAGATTTTGGAGAATTATTATTTACACATTACGGTGTATCAGGTCCTATTGTTCTATCTATGAGCAGCTATATCAATAAATATTATGGTAGTGAAATAAAAATTTCTATAGACTTAAAACCATCTCTAACCAATGAAAGACTAGAGATGAGGATTTTGAGAGATTTTGAAAAGTATTCAAAAAAACAATTTAAAAATTCTTTAGAAAATTTATTGCCTAGAAAGTTGATACCTGTAATCATTAAATTATCTAGTATTGCTGAGGATAAGTTTGTAAATCAAATAACAAGAGAAGAAAGAAAAGAGCTAGTATTATTATTAAAAAATTTAGAAATGAGCTTTTCTGACTTTCGACCTATTGATGAGGCCATAGTTACTTCTGGAGGAGTGTCAACTAAAGAAATAGATTCATCAACAATGGAATCTAAAATAGTTAGGGGATTATTCTTTGCGGGGGAAGTTATTGATGTACATGCATTAACTGGAGGTTATAATTTACAGATTGCATACTCTACTGGGTATCTGGCAGGATTAAATTGCTAACAATAAATAAATTTTCGATATTACTATATAAATGTACTGTAAAGTACATTTTTTTTATTTTTTGGGCATAGTTTATTTTAATAGTACTTATATGGAGGTAAAGAAATGAGAGACATTAAAAAAATTTTTAATAGAATTGAGTCAATAGTATTAGCGTTAAGTGTAATTGGTGTATTTTTTTTAATAATGCAGCTAGGATTTATAAAAGATATGGAGATGCCTGCCTTTTATGATGATTATGCATATAATTTTGAAAGTGAATCTATAAAAAGAAGGCAAGTAGGTTATATAGTTTTTGAAAAAAACGGTAAAGAAATTGAGGAGTTTTTTATCAAAGTAAAGGGCAAGGGTAAATACAATTTTAATGAGAATGACGAGCTAATATTAAAAGTAATTAACGGTGATGTTATTGAACTTGATAATACTCTTTGTAATGATAAAGCTATACTGAAGGTAGTTGGAGTAAGTAAAAATGTTGAAGAACCAAATCTTAATGATATTTTTACAATAAATGAAGGTATTAAAACATTATTGAAGGTTAAGCTAAAATAAAAGATATCATTGATCTCATATCAAGTACTAATTAGATAAATTTTCTTGAGAAGTATTTTATTTTAATATATAATGATATTTGATATTAGAAAATATAAGTGATAGACCACCTAGTAGGTGGTTATGTTTATTAAGAGAGGTAAAGGAACATGAAAAATCTAACAATTGCTGTTGATGGACCTGCAGGTTCGGGTAAGAGTACAATTTCTAAAAAAATTGCTAGAGAACTAGATATTATATACATTGACACCGGTGCAATGTATAGAGCGCTGACTTTAAAGTTATTGAAGAATAATATCAATATACATGATAAAAAAGAATTATATAAAATCCTTCAAAGTACTTCTATAGACTTTAGAAATAATCACATTTTTTTAGATGGGAAAAATGTTGATGAAGAGATCAGAGATAATCAAATAAGTACTAATGTTTCTGATGTAGCTAAAATTAAAGAAGTCAGGGAAAAACTGGTTGAGATTCAAAGGGATATAGCACGCAATAAGAGTGTAATCATGGATGGAAGAGATATTGGAAGCTTTGTTCTTCCCAATGCAAACTATAAGTTCTATATTACTGCCTCTATTGAGGAGAGAGGCTATAGGCGATACAAGGAACTAAAAGGAAAAGGTTATAATGTGAACTTAGATGCAATAATTGAAGAAATTAGAGAAAGAGATAGAATCGATAGTACAAGAGAATTTTCTCCCTTAGTAAAATGTGCAGATGCAATTGAAATAGATACTACTGATAAAACCATAGAAGAAGTAGTTGTACATATACTTGAAATAGTTAATAGAGGTGGGAAATAATGTCGCTTTATGGTTTTGCAAGAGGGCTCTTGCTTGTAATTTTCAGATTAGCTTTTAGAATAGAATTACAGGGGATTGAAAATATCCCTGATAAAGGTAAAGTGATTGTCTGCTCTAACCATGTTAGTGTTCTAGATCCTATTATAGTGGGAATTTCAATTCCACGGCAAATACATTTTATGGCAAAAAAAGAGCTTTTTCAAAATAAGTTTTTAAGTAGTTTACTGGGAAAGTTAGGAGCTTTTCCTGTAGATAGAGATGGTGCAGATTTAGCAGCAATACGAAACTCACTGAAAGTTTTAAAATGTGATAATGTTTTAGGAATTTTTCCTGAAGGGACTAGAAAAAAAGATGAAGATGCTGATAATGCAAAACCTGGTATTGCAATGATTAGCATTAAGGGAAAAGCTCCAATTATACCAATATATATAGATACAGAGTACAAGCTATTTAGAAAAACACGTGTGATAATAGGTAAACCAATAATTCTAGAAGAATATTATGATCAGAAGTTAAATATGGATAATTATAAAGAGTTAAGCAGACAAGTTATGACTACAATTTATAGTCTTAAAAAAGTGTAAATAAATAGGAGGAAAAGCTTTGAAAATCATTATTGCTGAAAACTCGGGATTTTGTTTTGGAGTAAATAAGGCAGTTGAATCAGCTAAGGAAATGCTTACAGACAATCAAGTCAAGATCTATTCATTAGGTCCATTAATTCATAACAATAATGTAATTGAACAACTGAAAAAAGAAGGATTATACGTTATAGATGATATACAAGAGGTAGAAAATTGTAAGGTAATTATCCGTTCTCACGGTGTTCCAATGTATGTTTATGATATTGCTAAGGAAAAGAATATTGAGATAATTGATTGTACATGTCCTTTTGTTAGGAAAATACAAAATAAAGTAAAAGAATTTCACGCTTTAGATTATCAAATTGTAATTATAGGCAATGCTAAGCATCCTGAGGTTATTGGCATTAATGGTTGGTGTGATAATAGTGCGATAATAATAAATAATGAAGAAGATATTGAAGTTATGTTAAATTATGATAAAATATGTATTGTAGCACAAACTACTTTTTATGAAAGTAAGTTTAATAGGTTAGTAGAGCTAATTTCACTTAGAGGAAATGAGGTAAGAGTTTTTAACACTATATGTAATGCCACCCAGCTAAGACAAAAATCATGTGAGGAAATTGCTAAGATATCTGAAGCAATGGTGGTTATAGGCGGATACCATAGCTCTAATACACAAAAGCTTGTTGAAATTAGTAGAAAATATTGCATTAATACTTTTCATATTGAAACAGCTGACCAGTTACCTATTAGCGAATTAAAAAAATTTAATATCGTAGGATTAACAGCAGGAGCTTCAACTCCTAGCTGGATTATTAAGGAGGTTTACGACAAAATGAGCAATTTAGGAGATATGAATGAACTGATGAAAGCTATTGAAGATACAATGGTTAAGGTTCATAGAGGGGAAACTGTGAAAGGTAAGGTAATATCAATAAGAAATGATGAGGTAATGGTAAACATTGGCTACAAGTCAGATGGTATCATAAAGAGGGATGAACTTACTAATGATCCCGACATAATTCCTTCCGATATTATTTCTGTAGGAGATGAAATTGAAGTACTTATCCTTAAACTTGATGATGGTGATGGTAATGTTATCCTATCTAAGAAAAGGGTAGATACAGTAAAAAGTTGGGATGAAATAGAAGAAGCATACAAAAATCAGTCTACAGTAAATGCTAAAGTAATTGAAATTGTAAATGGCGGGGTCATTGCCCTAATTAAAGGCTTGAGAGGATTTATTCCTATTTCTCAAATTGCTAATAGATTTGTAAGTGATTTACAAGCTTTTGTTGGTAAATCCTTTGACGTAAAAGTGATTGATTTTGATAGAAATAAAAAGAGAATAGTTCTTTCAAGAAAAATTGTTGAAACGGAAGAAATTGAAGCTAAAAGGAATAAACTTTGGAAAAATATTGAGAAAAATCAAATTATAGAAGGTGAAGTAAAGAGAATTACTGACTTTGGAGCGTTTGTTGATATTGGAGGAGTAGATGGTCTAATTCACATTTCTGATCTTTCTTGGTCTCATGTAAAACATCCTAAAGAGATAGTTAAAGAAGGAGATATGGTTAAGGTACTTGTATTAGATGCTGATAAACAAAAAAACAGAATTTCATTAGGTTTAAAACAGGCTTCTCCACATCCATGGGAGAATATTGACGAAAAATATAGCATTGGTGATATAGTAGAAGGAAAAGTAGTTAGACTAGTTGATTTTGGTGCCTTTATAATGTTAGAACAAGGTATTGAAGGGTTAGTCCATATTTCACAAATT
>NZ_FMDO01000035.1 GCF_900095305.1 Proteiniborus sp. DW1
TCTGATAAGCATATTGCAAAACCATCTGAAGAACTAAGTGTTGGTGAAAATGTAAAAGTAAAAATATTAGATTTGAATAAAGAAGAAAGAAAAATAAGCTTAAGTATCAGAGAAGCTACAACTAGTGAATCTAGTGAAACTATAGAATATTCCAATAATGAGGAGATTACAATAGGGGATATTATAAAAGAAAATGAGTAGAGTGAGGCTAAAAACCTCATTCTTTTTTTCTTTATATAGAATATTTTTTAATTTTCTGTAGAAAATAATATTGACCTCACAAAATACATCAAGACCCCCTTTATATAGTTACCTGTGGTATATTGCCACAGGCTTTTTTTATTGGTACAATATATACAAGTAATATCAGTCAATGAAAAGGAGATAAATAATGGACAAGTATGAAGTTTTCAAGAAACAAGTTTATTCACTAACAGGAATAGATTTGTCAAGCTATAAAGAAAAGCAAATGAAAAGAAGAATTCAGTCATTAGTGACTAGAAATAAGTTTACTGATTTTGATGACTATTTTAATGGTTTAAAAAGTGATCAAAAGCTTTTTGACGAGTTCATTAACTATTTAACTATTAATGTCTCAGAGTTTTTTAGGAATCCAACTCAATGGAGTGTTTTAGAAAAGGAGATATTACCTGATTTAATTGCATGTAATAAAAAATTAAATATATGGAGTAGTGCTTGTTCTACAGGTGAAGAGCCTTATACACTTGTAATGTTACTTACAAGATTTTTCAAGCTATCAGAAATTAGTATTCTTGCCACTGATATAGATTTAGGAGCAATTGAAAAAGCCAAAACAGGCATATACAATGAAAAAAGTATTCAAAATGTTCCAAATGACTTAAAGAATAAATACTTTGAGAAGATTGGGAAAAGTTTCAAGATACATCAATCTATAAAAGATTGCGTTAAATTTGATAGACTTGATTTACTTAGAGATAAATATCCTAATAACTGTAATCTAATTTTATGCAGGAATGTTTTAATCTATTTTACTGAGGAAGCCAAGGCTAATATTTATAAAAAATTTCATGATTCTTTGAGTAATGATGGAATATTATTTGTAGGTAGTACAGAACAAATAATAATGCCAGAAAGATATAACTTAAAATCTGCAAAGACCTTTTTTTACAAGAAAAGCTTCTAATAAAGTACTATTAAATTAAAAGGGCTTTTTGAAATTTTTACTAAAGTTTACCTAAAGAAGTTATTAAATCTTTTTTGTTGATTATAAAATATTCGTTGAATTAGCCTGTTATATTATTATATCTATAATCAATATAATAATGTGATGTCTATAAATAAAAAAGAGGAGGAGAACTAATTTGCAAGCAAAAGAATTCTTAAGGCTTTTATGCGAAGAGTCTGGGGTCTCTGGACATGAACATGCAGTATCTAACTTAATTATTGAAGCTTTTAAAGATTTTACAAATGAAATAGAAAGAGATAAACTAGGAAATGTAATTGCAGTAAAAAAAGGAGAGAACAATCTAAATAACATCAAAATAATGTTAGCAGCTCATATGGATGAAATAGGACTAATGGTTACTGATATTGATGACAAAGGCTTCATAAAATTCACTACAATAGGTGGAATTGATCCAAGAACTTTATTAGCACAAGAAGTAATTGTACATGGCAAGGAAGATTTATTTGGTGTTATTGGAGCTAAGCCTCCTCATTTACAAGACGAGTCAGAAAGAGAAAAAGCAGTGAAAGTTGAAGATTTAACTATTGATGTAGGCTATTCAAAGGAGCAATTAAAGGGATTGGTAGAAATAGGTAATGTTGTAACAATTAGAAGAAACCTTCTTGAACTTAGGGAAAATTGGGTAAGTGGTAAGGCACTAGATGATAGAGCTGGCGTAGTTACTATGTATGAATGTGCTAAGGAGTTAAGATATCTAAAACATGAGGCAGATGTTTACTTTGCTTCAACAGTACAAGAAGAAGTGGGTGTAAGAGGGGCTACTACAAGTACATATAAAATTAATCCAGATATAGGGATTGCCATAGATGTTGGATTTGGAGCAACTCCAGAAATACCAAAAGAATATACATTAGATATGGGAAAAGGGCCAGGAATTACAATCGGTGGCAATATTCATCCAAGATTGAGAGAAAAACTAGTTGAAATTGCTAAAGAGTATAATGTTCCGTACCAATTTGAAATAGATCCAGGACCTACTGGAACAGATGCTAGAGCAATGCAGATTACTCGATGTGGGATACCAACTTTGTTAATTTCTCTACCTCTAAGATATATGCACACTTCAATAGAAACTATAAATATAAATGATATAAAATTATCTGCTAAGCTATTAGCTAGGTTTATTTCCTATATAACTCATGATAATTTGGAGGGGTTATTATGTTATTAAAAAGACTTACAGAGGCACGTGGAGTTTCTGGAAATGAAAAAGAAGTAAGAGAGATAATAATTAATGAAATAAAAGATTATGTGGACGATATTCATATAGATAGAATAGGTAATATTATTGCATATAAAAAAGGAGAAATAGATACCCCTAGACTAATGATTGCTGCCCATATGGATGAAGTGGGATTAATGATTACAAAAATAGAAGATAGTGGTTTGCTAAAGTTTACTTGTGTAGGTGGAATAGACCAAAGAGTATTAGTTTCTAAGCCAGTATTAGTGGGCAATAAAAAAGTAAATGGAGTTATAGGTTCTAAGCCTATTCATATGCAGAAGAAAACAGAATGGAAAAAGGCTTTAGACTATAAGGAATTATATATAGATATAGGCGCTAGCAGTAAAGAAGAAGCAGAAAAGCTAGTTACAGTTGGAGAGTATGCATCTTTTTTAAGTGATTATGTTGAATTTGGAGATAACTTAGTAAAAGCAAAAGCTTTAGATGATAGAGTAGGATGTAATATATTGATAGATCTACTAAAAACAAATAGAAAGCTTTCAATATACGGTGTATTTACTGTAATGGAGGAAATAGGCTTAGTAGGGGCAGGTCCTGCTGCTTATAATATAGAACCTGATATTGGAATAATACTTGAAGGAACTACTTGTTCCGATGTTCCTGGTTTAGAAGAGCATTTACAGGCTACTGAGCTAGGGAAAGGACCCGCTATTTCTATAATGGATAGAACAACTATATTTAATAAAGATTTAAGAAAAATGATTATTGATATCGCAAAGAAAAATGATATTCCTTACCAGCTAAGAAGGACTACCTTTGGGGGCAATGATTCTGGGAAAATCCATCTAGCAAAGCAAGGAGCTATAACTGCAACTATATCAGTGCCATGCAGATATATTCATTCACCTATTAGTGTTATGAGTAAAAGTGATTATGACAATGCTAAGAGGCTTTTGAATCTATTTATTGATAATCTAGAAAAGGGAGGTTTTAATAATGAATTTTAATGGTGAGTTATTAAAAAAATTAGTTAATGCTTTTGGGCCATCTGGAGATGAACAGCAGATTGCTGAAATTATTAAAGCTGAAATCAAGGACTATGTTGATGAAATTAGAACAGATAGACTAGGAAACCTTATTGCCAGAAAAAAAGGAAATGGCAGTAAAGTTATGTTAGCAGCACATATGGATCAAATTGGGCTATTGATTACAGATATTGATGAAAAAGGATTCTTAAGATTTACTAATATAGGCGGTATATCACCTTATGTTTCTCTTGGTCAACGAGTCATATTTAAGAATGGCAATATAGGTGTTATTTATATGGAGCCAATGGAAGATATAAGTAAGCTTAAGTTGGAAAACATGTACATAGATATAGGGGCAAGATCAAAAGAAGAAGCAGAAAAAATAGTAAGTATAGGGGATTCTTGTGTATACACATCACAGTATTATGAGAACGATAACAACGTAATATCAGGCTGTCTTGATGATAGGATAGGATGTTATATATTAATAGAAACTATAAAAGAGTTAAAAGAAGCAAATAATGATATATATTTTGTTTTTACTTCCCAAGAAGAAGTAGGATTAAGAGGCGCAAAAACCTCCGCCTATAGCATAGACCCAGACTTCGGTATTGCCATAGATATAACAAGCTCTGGAGACACTCCTAAAGCAAAACGATTTGCAGTAGGGTTAGATAAGGGAGCAGCAATAAAAGTTAAAGATCAAAGTATATTAGTAAGTCCTGTAGTAAAAGACTTTATGGTTAAAGTAGCTAAGGATAAAAATATACCTTATCAACTGGAAGTTCTAGAACGTGGTGGAACTGATTCAGGAGCTATTCACCTTACAAAAGAAGGGGTACCATCTGGAGTAATTTCAGTTCCAACTAGGTATGTACATAGTCCTAGTGAGACAATTTCGAAAAATGATGTTAATAATTGTATATCTTTGTTGTTAAATATAATAAATAAAAAACTAGAATTTTAAATGGGTGAATATTCGCCCATTTTTGACTGAAAGCATCCTTAAATAATTAACTTAAAAATGCTTACCAATTGTGGTAAGCATTTTTTTACAATAGATGTAGAATCTTGTAATCATAAGTTATATTTTATTAAATAAATAAAGATTATGTTGGAAAAAATCGGAAACTTTTTACGAAAAATACAAAATAAGTAAAGGAGATTTTGTTTTTTTGAAGAATTCATTTATCATGTATATTTTTTAGGAGGTGAACTTATGTATGATACAGAAAAAGAATATACTATCTCTGAAGTTTCAGAAATAACTGGCTATCAACCTCATGTTATTAGATATTATGAGAAAGAATTTGAATTAGAAATACCAAGAAATAACTCTAATCATAGGTATTATACATATAAAGAGTTGGAGATTTATAATTATATAAAAGCATTACAAGAGAAAGGATTTACTAATAAACAAATTAAATTAATTATCAATTCTCCTGAATTAGTGGTAACTGATGGCGAGATGGCTGTTACTAACTTAGTTAAGAAAGAAACTGATATTGTTCCTAGTGCTACTGAAATTTATGAAATATTTAAAGAATTAATAACAGAGGAAATAAGTTCTGCTTTAATGGAAAAAGCTGATCAGAGTTTAATAGTAATAAATGAACTTAAAGATGAGATAGCTGAGTTAAGAAATGAGATTAATAGTAATGAAAGGGATGTTCTTATTTGCGAGAATATAAAGCTCAAGATGCAACTTAAGGAGAAATCCTATCAGGTAGTTGAGTTGAAAGATAAATTGAAAAAAGAACAAGAATCTAAAAGTGGATTCTTTACAAAATTATTTAAGAGGAAGTGATGAGTAAACCTAACAATCAGTTAGGTTTATTTACTGATATCATAAATTTGAAAATTACTATAACTATGATAAGATAGTATTTAATAAAAATATTTCTTGAGTCTAAATGGGGGATTTTAAGTGGAAGTATTTAATGATATTCGGCTTGATAAAAATAGTACTAAGCATTTGTATCTTCAGTTATTTGATGAGATAAAAAAATTAATTGAGCTATACAACATTAAGCCTCATACAAAATTGCCAACTATTAGATATCTTGCTGACAAGCTTAATGTGAATAATAGTACAATTGTAAATGCTTATAATAAGCTGGAAGCAGAAGGATTTATATATAAAAAGATTGGAAGTGGCACATTTGTTCAAGATATTAGAAATAAGGGAGTAAAAAAGCAAATTCTTGATGAAGAAACAAGTATGAGTATGGATAATTTTAATATAGATGTAAATGCTAGCTATAGTGAAAAAATAATTAACTTTGCTAGTACTGCACCTATGCCAGATTTGTTTCCTATAGATGATTTTAAATTGGTTTTAAATGAGGTTTTAGATAGGGATAAAGGAAGAGCTTTTACCTACCTGGAGAGTCAAGGATATTTAGATCTTAGAAAAGCCATATGTAATTATTTATTAGATTTTAATATTAAAACTTGCGAGGATAATGTTCATATAATATCAGGAGCACAGCAAGGAATAGATATTTTATCTAAGGCCTTAATTGAATATGGAAATGTTGTATTTACTGAAAATCCTACTTATACAGGTGCAATAGCTGTATTTAAGTCTAGGTCTGCTAGAATAGTAGAGATACCTATAAATAAGGATGGTATTGACCTAATAGATCTAGAATACAAGTTAAGAAGTTTTAAACCCAAATTTATTTATACAATGCCAAATTTTCAAAACCCTACTGGTTACTGCTATACTACTACGAAGATGAAGAAGTTAATAGAATTAGCTGAAAAGTATAATTTTTATATTATTGAAGATGACTATTTAAGTGACTTACATTCTATAGATAAACCACGAAACACTTTAAAATCACTTGATACAGCTGATAAAGTTATATATATAAAGAGTTTTTCTAAGGTTTTTATGCCTGGTTTAAGACTTGCTTTTATGATTATACCAAAGACTATATATAATGAAGTAATATCTGCTAAGCATATATCAGACATATCTACCTCTAGTCTAATACAAAGAGCATTTCATTTGTACTTAGAGAAGAAAATTTGGCAAAAGCATATTGAACAGGTTAACATTGCTTACTCTGAAAGATATAAGACAATTATAAAAAGCATAAAAAAACATATGCCTAAGCAAATAAAATATATTTTACCTGAAGGAGGACTTAATTTTTGGTTCTCGCTACCATCTGGATATTCTGCTAATGAATTATATAAGCTGTGTTATAAAAATAAAATAGCAATAGCTCCAGGTTCATTATTTGATGTTTGGCAACGTGATACCAGACATTTTAGGTTAAGTATAGCTTCTATTCATAATGATGAAATTGACTCTGGGATATCTAAATTAGGAAAAATAATAACCTATTTTCTAAAAAATAATGGGAAAGATTCTATTTCTGTCAACTTATATAATAACCTTTTTTGATATCATTATGTATTGTTTTCAATAAATAACATAAATAAATTAATATAATTATTCTCCTTTCTTCAAAAAATACTAATAGAAAGGAGAATCAATTATGTTTTCTAATATTGAAACTGTGCCTTCCTTACCTAAAGAAGTAAATATTTTCAAAAAATATATTGATGAACAATCAGATCCAATAAAAAGAGAAGTCTTTAGCTATAGCTTAACTTCCTATATTATTGGTAATATTACGCCGTTTCCAATTAATATGGAACTTTGTTATAATGATTGCTTGGACGAATGTAAATTAGATGAATACATTAGTTTCTTATCCTTAAACTATTTAATATATAAACTCAATATTAGCAGTAGCAATACAAAGAAGGTCTATTTCAAATCTGAAGATATATTTTATACTAATCATTTT
>NZ_FMDO01000036.1 GCF_900095305.1 Proteiniborus sp. DW1
ATTAAAGCCTTTTTTGATTATGAAAAACCAATAAAAGATAGAGAGAGAGAAGAATTAGTGTGGATATATCCTAAAAAAAATCTAAAGACCTTTATTGCAAATAGTTTTTTTAATAGAGAATATAATAATTACTATTATGACGAAATGACATTAATAAGATTAATTATGATAATGGCAGGATTTTCAAGATATGAAATAAATAATTTAGATAGTTGCACTGATGAAGAATTAAAAAAAGTTAATTATCCAACTCTTATTCTTGCTAATATAGGCTTATATGAAAAGAAATTTATTAAAATTAAAGATGATATTGATGGAATTAGTGTTTTTCTAGATATAAATGCTAAAGGTGAAACAGAGAATATTTTTTTAACAGATAGAGAAGCTTTAAAGAGAACAATTTTAGATGTTATAAATAAAACAGAAAATTTACAATATACAATGAATGATTTTGTATAGAGAAAGAGTAATCTTTCTCTATATTTTTAATATATTCAAAGAAATTTTATAATAGTTTAGATTGATACTTAGTGATTAAATTACTTTTTTTTTATATATATGTTTGTTATAATGATATAATGATTAGATAATTGCTTAAAGACATAAAGGAGAATAGGAGGATCCTAATGATAAATGGTAGTAAGAAATATATAATTACGACTTGGGGTTGTCAAATGAATGAGCATGACTCAGAAAAAATGTCTGGAATTTTAGAAACTTTAGGATATATAAGTACCGATATAAAAGAAGAAGCAGATTTAATTATATTCAACACATGTTTAGTTAGAGAAAACGCAGAATTAAAAGTTTATGGGAACCTTGGAGAACTTAAAGCTCTGAAAAGACATAATCCAGATTTGATAATTGCAATATGCGGATGCATGATGCAGAAAAAAGAAATAAGAGACATAATAAAAGAAAAATATAAGTTTGTTGATATAATTTTTGGTACACATAATATCCACAAACTTCCTGAACTAATTGCAAATCACAATCAACATACTAGAATGATTATTGATGTATGGGAAGATGCAGGGAATATAGTTGAAGGAATGCCTGCAAAAAGAAAATATGGGTTTAAGGCTTTTGTTAACATTATGTATGGATGTAATAACTTCTGTAGCTATTGTATAGTTCCTTATACTAGAGGAAGAGAAAAAAGTAGGGAGCCAGAAGATATACTTAGTGAAATAAGAGAGCTTGCTAATGAGGGCTGCAAAGAAATAACTCTTCTCGGTCAGAATGTAAATTCTTATGGAAAGACTCTTACATCTAAAATGTCATTTGCACAATTACTATACTTGATTAATGAAATAGAGGGAATTGAGAGAATTAGATTTATGACCTCACACCCAAAAGATTTATCAGACGAGCTTATTTATACAATAAGGGATTGCCATAAGGTTTGTGAACATATTCATTTGCCTTTCCAAGCAGGAAGCAATAGAATTCTAAAGCATATGAACAGAAAATACACGAAAGAACAATATTTAGACCTAGTTAAGAAGATTAAAAGTGAAATACCAAATATTTCACTAACAACTGATATAATAGTTGGGTTTCCAGGAGAGACAGAGGAAGACTTCATGGATACTATTGATGTAGTAAAAAAATCAGAGTTTGATTCAGCCTTTACTTTTATTTATTCTATAAGAGAAGGGACACCTGCAGCAAATATGGAAAATCAAATTCCTGAAGATATTAAACATAGAAGACTTAAAACCTTATTAGATACTCTTAATCCTATAAGTCATGATAAGAACTTACAATATTTAAATACTATTCAAGAAGTTTTAGTAGAAGAAACAAGTAAAACTGATTCTACTGTATTAAGTGGTAGAACTAGAACAAGTAAGCTGGTTCACTTTAAAGGAGATAAGGATTTAATAGGAAAAATAGTAAAAGTCAAAATAGATAATACAAAAACATGGACTCTAGAAGGAATGCTTATTGATGGGTAACAATGTTGAAAGCCCTATAAAGTTAGCAAGAGAACTAGGCTTCTCAATCTTAAACTCAGCTGAATATAACTCTTTAAAAAAATCAGAAGAAGAACTATTAAACAATGAGGCTGCATTGAATCTCCTAAACAGTTTAGGATATATTGAAGTTCAAAATGATAACTCTATTAAATTAAAACTAGATATTATAGAAATTAAAGAAATGCAAAATACAGTAGATATGAACATAGTAATTAAACAGTATTTAGAAGCTAAAAAGAATTATGATAATTTACTTAAAAATATATACAATATTATTGAATATATAACTGGAGAAACCAAAATAAGTAATTCTAATAACAGGTGTTGTGGTAAGTGTAATTCAAACTGTGCAAATTGTAAAAAATAGGCTGAACCTGGCCTATTTTTTAATACATATCAATGTTAGGACACATGCTCTTACATATGATATAATATTTATAACTAGGGGATTTGGAGGGGAATGAATTGAGCTTGACACCAATGATGAAACAATACTTAGAAATAAAAGAAAAGCATAAGGATTCTATTCTTTTTTTTAGACTAGGTGATTTTTATGAGATGTTTTTTGATGATGCTATTACTGCATCAAAAGAATTAGAGATTGCGCTTACTGGAAGAGATTGTGGACAAAAAGAAAGGGCCCCAATGTGCGGAGTTCCATTTCATTCTGCAGATACATATATATCTAAGCTTATTGAAAAAGGTTATAAGGTAGCGATTTGTGAACAAGTAGAGGATCCATCTAAGTCAGTTGGACTTGTAAAGCGGGATGTAGTTAGGGTAATAACTCCAGGAACGGTTATAGATCCAAATATGTTAGATGAAAAAGAAAACAATTATTTATGCTGTATTTATTTAGATCAAATGGGGTATGGATTAGCATATGTAGATGTATCTACAGGTGATTTTTTTACTACTGAAGTAGAACCTGAGAACAGCAATATTATTGATTCACTTTTTGATGAGCTAGGAAAAATAATGCCAAAGGAAATAATATGTAATGACTTTATATATAGCAATGAATCAGTTTCACTAAAATTAAAGCAAAAATTTGAGTGTATGATGAATCCATACCATGAATGGGTATTTGATTTTGATTTTGCAGAAGAGTCAATAAAAAAACACTTTTCAGTTATTAGTCTTGATGGACTTGGCTTAAGAGATAAAAGATATTCTATAATTGCCTCAGGAACTTTAATAGAGTATCTGAGAGAAACACAAAAGATATCATTTTATCATATTAATAAAATTATCCAGTATTCTTCTCATAATTATATGGTTCTAGATGTTAATACTAGAAGAAATCTTGAGCTTACTGAAACTATTAGGGGTAAAACTAAGAAAGGCTCACTACTTTGGGTGCTTGACAACACTTCTACTGCTATGGGAGGTAGACTTCTTAAAAAATGGATAGAGGAACCTCTATTGGATAAAAAGAGTATTGAGTATAGACTCAATATTGTTGAGTATTTAGTTGATAATTTAATGCTAATAAATGACTTGAAAACTTTGCTAAAGGAAGTTTATGATATAGAAAGACTGATGTCAAAAGTAATATATGGAACATGCAATGCGAGAGACATGATTGCATTAAAAGATTCTATTGAGGTTTTTCCGCAAATAAAGGCCTTTTTATCGGCTACAAACAGTAAGGAGTTATTAGATATTAGCTATGAACTTGATGGGCTTGAGGATATTCATGATTTAATAGATAAATCAATTGTGGATGACCCTCCTTTTTCGGTAAGAGAAGGTGGAATTATAAAAAAAGAATACAATAATGAAATAAAATCCCTTAGAGAAGCATCAGTACAGGGTAAGGAATGGCTTTCACAGCTGGAAGAACAAGAAAGAATAAAAACAGGTATCAAAAACTTAAAGATTGGATTTAATAAGGTTTTTGGATATTTTATAGAAGTTTCAAAGGGAAATATTAAATATGTTCCTGATTATTTTATAAGAAAACAGACTCTTGCTAATTCTGAAAGATATATAACCCCAGAATTAAAGGAAATGGAGAGTAAAATCTTAGGCGCTGAAGATAAAATGATAGCCTTAGAATACCAGATTTTTGTTAGTATCAGAGATAAGATTGCTTCTGAGGTGAAGAGAATACAAGAAGCTAGCAAGATTATTGCTAAAATTGATGCTTTAAATTCATTAGCATTGACTGCATTGAATAATAATTACATTAGACCAAACATAAATACAGAAGGTTTAATAAATATTAAGGATGGCAAGCACCCAGTTGTTGAAAAAGTACTTGAAGAAGGCTTATTTGTTCCAAATGATACCTATCTAAACAATACCGATAGTAGAGTTTTAATCATTACTGGACCTAATATGGCAGGAAAATCAACATACATGAGACAAGTGGCACTTATAGTGTTAATGATGCAAATAGGTAGCTTTGTACCTGCTGAGGAAGCTGATATATGTATTGTAGATAGAATCTTTACGAGAATAGGAGCTTCAGACGACTTATCACAAGGGCAAAGTACATTTATGGTAGAAATGAGTGAGGTAGCTAATATACTAAATAATGCTACAAAAGATAGTTTGCTAATACTTGATGAAATCGGCAGGGGTACCAGCACATATGATGGTCTAAGTATAGCGTGGGCAGTTATTGAACATATAAGTAACCCTAAAGAAATAGGTGCAAAAACTCTATTTGCTACTCATTATCATGAATTAACTGAGCTTGAAAATAAAATAAACGGAATTATTAATTATAAAATACTAGTTCAAGAAAAAGGCGAAGACATAATATTTTTGAGAAAGATAAAAAAAGGTGGAGCAGATAGAAGTTATGGTATTGAAGTAGCTAAGCTTGCTGGCGTAAGGACAGATGTTATTAATAGAGCTTATGAAATATTACAAGACCTAGAAAAAAGAGACGAAAGCAAATCAGAAGTGGCTATTTCAGTAAGTAAAAAAGACACCTCAAAAAATTCTAATATTGATAATAGCCTGCAACTTGACTTATTCAATATTAAAAGAAGTAAGTTGATAGATAAAATTAAAAGCTTAGAAGTTGAAAAGTTAACTCCTATTGATGCTATTAACATACTATACAAGATTCGAGAAGAATCTAAAGAAATATAGGTGATTTTAATGAATAACATTAAACTGTTAGACAGCAATACAATAAATAAAATAGCAGCTGGAGAAGTGATTGAACGGCCATCATCTGTAATTAAGGAGCTTATAGAAAATTCAATTGATGCAGAAGCATCTTTTATAGTTGTTGAAATAGAAAATGGCGGTAAAAAATATATTAGAGTAACCGATAATGGCACGGGAATAAGCAAGAATGATGTTGACTTTGCTTTTCTAAGACATTCAACAAGCAAGATAAGCAGTGTTGAGGATCTGAGTTCTTTATCTACTTTAGGCTTTAGAGGTGAAGCATTGGCAAGCATTGCATCAGTATCACAGCTAGAGCTTATTACTCGCACGAAAGAAGCTATAAGTGGAACTCATGTATTTATTAATGGTGGAGAGATAATCAAGAAAAGTGAAGTAGGTTGTCCTATAGGTACTACGATTATTTTAAAAAACTTATTTTATAATGTACCTGTCAGGCAAAAATTCCTTAAAACTGATACAATAGAAGCTTCTCATATAAGTGATATTATATACAAACTAGCGCTAGGTAATCCAGGGCTAAAAATTAAGTTCATTAAAGATAATAAAGTTATACTAAATACACCAGGTAAAAATGATATTAGATCAACGGTTTATAGTCTTTTAGGAAAAGAATTTTCAAGTTCTATGTTTGATATTGGTTATTCTGGAGATGATATAAAGATATGTGGATTGATTAGTAGTCCTTCTTTTACTAGGGGCAACAGAAATCATCAATATACCTATGTCAATGGAAGATATATTAAGAGTGAGGAGATATCAGATATAGTTACAAGTTTGTACAAAACTATGATTCCAATAAATAGGTTTCCTGTATATGCTATTTACATTGACATAAATCCCGAACTTGTCGATGTCAATGTCCATCCTACAAAAACTGAAGTAAGGTTTGATAATATTGAGAAACTTAGAAGAGCATTAACATTAGCTATTAGCTCTGCTTTTTCTAGTAACAATCTAATACCAGAAATGACCATGCCAGTTGTAAATGATAGTAACAAGCTTGAAGATACGAAACAAGAAACCTTCTTAGATATGAATTATAGCAAAATCAATCAGGTAGAAAAACCCATAAATCCTGATGCTTTAAATGCCAACTCTGAAAAAAATTTTGACTATAATAAAGATATTAATGAAAAACATACAGATCTAAATGAAATGATAAGAATTATAGATTATAGTGTAAATGAAGTAACTGAAATAAGGTATGATGATAATGTAAAGGAAAATGTAAATGTTAAATTAAATCCTATACCTGATCTTCATATAGTTGGAACTATTTTTGACACATATATCATTGCTGAAGATAGGGTAGGGAAGGATATGTATATGATTGACCAACATGCAGCTCATGAAAGAATAATGTACGAAAAAATTAAGTCTCAGTTAAGTTCTGGCGAAATATATAAACAACAGTTATTATCACCAATTATAGTTAGTTTATCACATGGAGAAATGGAGTTAATTAAAGAAAATAGAGCTATATTTAATAGAATTGGTTTTGACGTAGAAGATTTTGGTCTTAACTCAATTGTAATCAGAAGTGTGCCTGTGGTATTCGGTGCTCCAGATACAAAAAATTTGTTTCTAGATATATTAGATAATTTAGATGAAAAAATTATCAGTAGTTATGAAGTTAGGCTAGATAAAATAATGAAGCTAGCTTGTACTAGTGCAATAAAGGCGGGGCAAAATATAAAAAAAGTAGAGATTGTTTCTTTATTAAATGATTTAAGAAATACTCAGCAGCCTTATACATGTCCTCATGGGCGTCCAATTATCATTAAGATGTCAAAATATGAAATTGAAAAAAGATTTAAAAGAGTATAGTAAAGGATGATTTTATGCAAAAAAAGCCACCACTTATAATAATAGTCGGACCAACTGCTGTAGGTAAAACTAGCATTTCCGTAGATGTAGCAAAGCAGATAGATGGTGAGATTATTTCTGCAGATTCTATGCAAATATATAGATATATGAATATAGGAACTGCTAAAATTTCTAAATCAGAGATGAACGGTATAAATCACTATTTAATTGATGAGGTATATCCAGTTGAAGATTTTTCAGTTTCAGATTTTCAAGCAAAAGCTACTGAATATATTGATATTATACTAGATAAGGGTAAGCTTCCTATGATAGTAGGAGGTACTGGATTATATGTTAACTCATTAGTTTATGATCTAGATTTTTCACAAGCTATTTCTAACTGGGAATTAAGGGATGAATATCTTAAAAAAGCCGAAAAATACGGTAATGAGTGTATATACGAAGAATTAAAAAAAATTGATATAGAATCTGCTAATAGAATTCATATTAATGATACTAAAAGAATTATCCGAGCATTAGAGATTTACCATGAAACAGGCAAACCTATGTCATATTTTTATAAAGATTTTCGAAAGGAAAATAACAAATATAATATTATTTTCATCGGTCTTACCATGGATAGAAATAAGTTATATGAAAGGATTAACAGACGTGTAGATAATATGATTGAGTCAGGATTAATCGATGAAGTTAAAAGTCTATTAGCTATGGGGTATTCTGAAGATCTTGTATCTATGCAGGGACTAGGATATAAAGAAATTGTTCAATACATAAAAGGTAATTACAGCCTAGATAAAGCTATAGAGATACTTAAAAGGGATTCCAGGAGATATGCTAAGAGACAATTAACATGGTTTAGAAGAGAAGAGAGGATTAAGTGGGTAAATATAGATGATTATGAAAATAAAAGTTTATTAATTGACTATATAGTTAAAATAATTATGGAAGAATTATAATAGTTAGGTATTGAATTCATTTATATATTAAAACACTATTTTAAAATATTTAGGAGGTATAAAAAATGAAGGCTACAATGAATCTTCAAGATATTTTCTTGAACAGGGTAAGGAAAGAAAATACTCCTATTACTATTTTCTTACTTAATGGTTTTCAATTAAAAGGTCAAGTTAAAGGATTTGACAACTATACTATAGTGCTAGATAGCGAGGGCAAGCAAAATCTAATATACAAACACGCAATTTCAACTATTGTACCAATGAAAGCTGTAAGCTTTATGAATAAAGGTAATAATATCGATAGCTTTGAGTAGAGCAAAAATTGTAAAGTAAAACTTTACTAGCTTTTGCAAGAGTTTTAATAAAACCTTTTGAGTTGAAAATCAACTTAAAAGGTTTTATTTGGGAGTTATTCATCAGTTGAGTTGTACAATAGGAATTTTACTATATAACTAATTGAATCTAAGATTTTCATGTGTTACAATACATAAGACAATATTATTAGAAGGTGATTTAATGAACGAGTATACGAGAAATATATTATGTAAACAATATGGCATAGACAATATTATTATTGAGTATGTTGAAAGTAAGGATAAGGTATTGAAAGAAAAATATATGGATATGATTGAAAAAGTTAAAGAATATAATCAGTATAAAATCATACATGCAATGCAAGAGGCTAAGCTCAATGCTACTCATTTCAATTGGACAACAGGCTATGGTTACGATGATATTGGAAGAGAAAAGGTAGAAGAAATTTATTCTTATGTTTTTGGTACCGAGGATGCTTTAGTAAGGCCAACTATTGTATCAGGAACACATGCAATTACTCTTACCTTGTCTGGAATTCTACGACCTGGGGATGAGCTTCTTGTAATCACTGGAAGTCCATATGATACCTTACAAAAGGTAATAGGTATAAGGGGCAATGAAAAAGGTACATTTATTGAATATGGAATAAAATACAATGAGGTCCCTTTAGATTCAAATGGAAAAATTGATATAGAAAAATCATTAGCATCTGTAACAGATAAGACTAAAATAGTTATGATTCAAAGATCTACTGGATATAGTGATAGAAAGGCTTTGACAATAGATGAAATAAAATATGCCATAGATAAGATTAAAGCTTTCAACAAAGATTTAATTATTATGGTAGATAACTGTTATGGAGAGTTTATTGAAACAGTCGAACCTACAAATGTAGGGGCAGATATAATGGCTGGCTCTCTTATAAAAAACCCTGGAGGAGGTATATCTTTATCAGGTGGCTATGTTGTAGGAAGAAAAGATTTAATTGAACTTGTTGCTAATAGAAGCACTGCACCAGGTATAGGAAAGGAATGTGGATTAACCTTTGGAATGACAAGAAATACTCTTCAAGGTTTATTTTTGGCTCCTATGATAGTTGGAGAAGCATTTAAAGGAGCTTTATTAAATGCCTTAGTATATAAAGGGTTAGGCTTTAGAGTTGTACCTGATACAGAAGATAAGAGAAGTGATATAATTCAAGGAATTGAATTTAAGTCTAGGGAAAAAGTAATTAAGTATTGTCAAGGTATACAAAGTGCTTCACCAGTTGATTCTTATGTATCTCCTGAGCCTTGGAAGATGCCTGGATATGAGGATGAGGTAATAATGGCAGCGGGAGCTTTTGTACAAGGTTCATCTATAGAATTAAGCGCAGATGCTCCAATGAGAGAGCCTTACTTTGCATATTATCAGGGAGGGCTAACTTATAACCACTGTAAGTTAGGTGTTATGATGAGTTTAAACAACTTATATAAAAATAATTTGATAGATAAAGAAAAGCTGGTTTATTAGCCAGCTTTTTATTTTAGCCTGTATAAAAGTGACTAGCACAAAATCAAAGACTTTGGCTATTTACTTTATTTTACGGTATACACCAATGATTTTTCCTAAGATTGAGACATCCTTAGTAATAATGGGATCCATAAATTGATTTTCCGGTTGAAGACGTATATGATCCTTTTCTTTAAAAAATCTCTTAATGGTAGCTTCTTCTTCGAGAAGAGCAACAACTATGTCGCCATTAATTGCAGTGTTTTGTTGTTTAACAAGTACTAAGTCTCCGTCAAGAATACCTGCTTCTATCATACTTTCTCCTCTTACTTTTAACATAAATACAGAATCGTTTTCTACAAATTCAATAGGGAGAGGAAAGGTATCTTCTATATTTTCTACTGCAAGAATAGGTTCACCTGCAGTGACTTTACCTACAATGGGAACATTAATAATTTCTCTTCTTGGAAATGGGATAATACTATCAGTTCTATCTAAAATCTCAATTGCTCTTGGTTTAGTAGGGTCTCTTCTTATATATCCTTTTTTTTCTAATTTTTCAAGATGGGCATGAACAGTAGAAGTAGATTTTAATCCTACTGCTTTACATATTTCCCTTACTGCAGGAGGATAGCCTTTAGAAAAAATCTCCTTCTTAATAAATTCAAGTATTTTTAGCTGTATTGACGATAAATCTTCATACATTTTGGCACCCCTCAATAAAGTATTTGATGTTATTATATCATAAAAAATTATAAATAGCAAACATTCGTTCGATTTTTTTCAAAAACCTATTGACAGGAACGTGTGTTCGAATTATAATTAAGTTAACGAACAAATGTTCTTTGGAGGTATTAAAATGGGAAAAAGAAAAGTAAGAATTGTTAATAAAAAGAGATTTACTATTTTTTTAACTATTGTGTTTATTATTTTTACCATAATATTTACTGGGTTATGGAAGCTAAATTTAGCTTATAGCTCAAATGATGGTAAATACATTGAGATGACCATATTGTCTGGAGATACTTTATGGGAGATTGCCAAGAGAAATAACCCCTATAATAAGGATGTTAGAATTATTGTTCAAGAAATTATGGAGATGAATAATATGAAATCTGCTAGTATAAAAGCAGGTAGTGTTATTAAGATTCCTACATACTAAAAAATGAATTAGTTTTAGTTAAAGAAATAGACCATTAACTATCAAAGGTCTATTTCTTTATATATTAATAAAAATAGCAGAGAATATGATTTTTAAGACATTCAAGAACGGTTTTTATTGGATAAAGGATTACTCTTGACAGCTTTTCTTAATCTATCGTCATCTAAATGAGTATATATTTGTGTAGTAGATACATTTTCATGACCTAATATTTGCTGTAAAGCTCTGATATCAACATTTCCATACTTATACATAAGAGTAGCAGCAGTATGTCTTAATTTGTGAGTCGAATACATTTCAGTATCTAATCCTGCATTTTTTAAATACTTTTTTACTAAATATTGAACTGTCTTATTACTGATTCTGGTTTTTCTGTTGCTCAAGAAAAGGGCGTTAGGTGTTTTAATTCCTTCTGTAGGTCTAACACGTAAATATTCATTAATAGCATGAAGACATGCTTCATTTAAATAAATAGTACGTTCCTTATCACCTTTACCAACAACAGTTAATGTATCGCCCTTGATTTTATCTACATCTATACTAACAAGCTCGGATAATCTCAAACCACAATTTAGAAAAAGGGTAATAATAGCATAATCTCTCTCTTTAAATGGACCATCAATAGAGTCTAATAAGTTTTCTGCTTCTTCAAGAGAAAGATAAACAGGATGTCTAGTGCGTGTCTTTGGCGACTCTAAATCCAAGGCAGGATTATAATCAATGATTCTGAGCTTAGAATGTAAGAATTTAAAGAAGGACCTAATGCTAGCGACTTTACGAGCTTTAGCATAATTTTTATTGTTACGTTCCTTATCTACAAAAGATATGAAAGCATATAGGTCCTGTAAATTAACTCTCTTAATCAATTGTTCGTCAACATCGGAAATATCAATTTCATCAAATGGTGTATTTTTATCTACAAGCTTATAGCGAATTTTAAGAAATCTAAAGAAAGTACGCAAATCGAAAAAGTATTCTTTTACGGTATTTTCGGATTTTCCCTTAATGGTTTCTGTGTAATTTAAGAAATCTTCTAATACTATTGGTAAGTTGTCCATTTTTTCACCTCAAATTATACAAAATATACATTTTGTATAATTATATTCTACATTTTTTAGAGAAATCCTTCTTAAATTAAGAATAATTTTATTGAATTCTGAGCTTTTATATAATGTTTGCTTTAGAAATATAATTAACAATCATGACTATTATTAATAATTTGCTTAAAGTCTATATTTTAAATCTATATTTTTAATGATTTATGGCCAAAATTGCTGCTGAATTATGTTTCTCAATTAAAAATTTCAAGATCCTATGATATTAATTTTTTTGAAGCAAATTATCAACAATTAGCGTTTTAAATCGTTTTTAAGCATAATTTTATATGTTATGATATAAAACCATTAGTAAGCAAAAATAACGTCTTTATTTCTCAAATTTAGAGCCGGTATTTTTGTGATTTATAAAAAATGATGATTTTTGATAAATCACTTATTATTTTTGTTTTTTCTATAAAATAATATGAATACTTTTTTATAAAATGACTTTACTTGTTTATATAATACTATGCTATAAAAGCCTTGTATATTTTAAAACACTTACATAAAGTTAACATAATATAATTATGTTAACTTTATGATTATAGATAACCTAATAATTAAAGAAAATTCATACATAATAATTTATTTAAATGATAAAAATAATCAAAAAATAAATACTACACACAAAACTGTATGTAGTATTTTAATATCACTATTTTACTCCCCTGCTAATAAATGAATAACTTGAACTTCATCATCATAATTTCAGCGACTTTTAAAAATGCTTTCCTTGAATTCTTTTCTCAAAATATGTTTGTGAGTTCTGTATCATACTACTGAAGGTTCAAATACTAACTCGCCTTTTTCAAATCTTTCAAGAGTAAGTCTACTAATATCAATGGTATTTTTTTCACCTAGTATTTGCTCAGTTATAAGTAATCCTGACATTGGCCCTAGCATAAAACCATGACCACTAAATCCAATAGCCAAATAGAATCCTTCTACACCCTTTACAGGACCATAAATAGGATGTTTATCAGGAGTCATATTATATAGACCGGCCCATTGTCTTATAACTCTTAATTCTCCAACAGGAGGAAGCAATTCTACAACTGTCTTAGCCATTTCATCTAAGAAATGCCAGCTTGATGTTACTCTTAAGTCTCTAGGTTCACTATCATCACCTCTACCCATAATAAAAGAACCATGGGGAGTCTGCTGACAGTATATATTTAATGAAAATGACATAACCATAGGGTCTTGCATTGGTTCTACAGGCTCAGTTACTAATATCTGATGCCTTTCTGAATATACAGGAATGTCTACACCTACCATATCTGCTATTAGCTTAGAATATCCGCCAGCAGCATTAACTACTATATTAGTAGATATCTCTCCTTTATTAGTAATAACTCCCTTAATTTTTCCATTTTCAACTTTTATTCCTAATACCTCTGTAAATGTATATATTTTAACTCCTAATTTCTTAGCTGCTTTTGCATATGCATCCGTAGTTAAAAATGGGTTTAAATGTCCGTCCTTTGGGCAAAAAGTAGCACTTCTAATAATATTTGTATTTAAATAAGGCACTATTTCTTTTGCTTCCTGTGGTGTAATGTATTCTACAGGTATACCTAAGGATTTTTGTAATTCTACATTCTTTTTAAACTGTGCATCTTCTTTTTCGGTAGTAGAAACTAATAAATATCCTCCTTGATGAAATTCAATATCTCCATCATATTCTAGCTCTTCATTTGCTGTTTCAAAGAATTTAATACTCTCCATTGCCAATCTGCAATTCATTTCAGTACCCCATTGTTGTCTAACACCTGCTCCACATCTGCCTGTTGCACCACTTGCAAGAAACTTTTTTTCTAGTACAACAACATCTCTTATACCTTTTTTTGCTAGATTATAAGCTATAGAACAACCTGTTACTCCACCACCAATAATTATAACATCAGCTGTTTTAATCATTAAATTCACCTCCATTTAATATTTGCCTTATTTTGATTCCTGCTACTGGAGGTCTACTTACACAAACATCTAGCTCGGCTATATTAAGACCAGTATAATTAGCGATTTCTCTTAATATAAGCTGACTACAGGTTCTTCCTTGACATGGTCCCATTCCAGCTCGAGAAATCCTTTTAATTTCATCTAATGTTGTATAACCATCTTGAATTAGCGTTCTGATATCTTCTAAGGTAAGATCTGAACATCTACAAACTATAGTATCATTATTCATGAGTCATGTCCCCCATTCCTATATTTCTAAAATCATATAAAAATTGTCTATTGACTGCTACGTCTATTATGGCAGTTTTATCAAAGGATTTTGGATTTAGCACTCTTACTACCCTTACATCAGTTATATATTCCCCACTTCTATCTAAACCTTTAACAATGTCCCCCTTATTAGGGAGAGGTAAAAATTCATAAGGAATTCTAATCAATATTTCATTATCTGAATAACTACCGTCTACAACCATAATAGCTAATCCTGGACATTTGCTTATACATATACCGCAACCATTGCAATTTTCAACATTTAGTGAGGGCAAATCATTTATATCATTCATAGAATTCATTGCATTACATGGACAAGATGTTGAACAAGGATTGCAAGGAATACTCTGAAAGCACTCAACAACAGCTACTGGACCACGATTTATCCTATCTAAACTAGGAAATGCTTTTTCTATTAAATCTTTTGTAGGAATTCCTGTGTATTCAATCATTTAGATCACCTCTCTGACAATTTTACTAATTCCATTTCTAATCTTTTCTCCTACTATTCCTGAACGTAAGGAGTTTAACTGAGAAATATAATCTTTTCTAAGTTCTGTAAAGTCTTTGTGTTCAAATCCTATACTTTTTGCAGCACATAAACCAGCTAAATATCCTTCAACCATGGCACTACTAGCTTCCTCTACTCCTGAAACGTCACCAGCTACATAAATATTTTTTTTGGTAGTTTGATAATTTTCATCTCTTATTGGAACCAATCCACCTAGTTCAGGAACATACTTCATTTCACACCCAGCCTGCATAATTAGTTCAGTTAATGGAGTTAGCCCTACAGAAACACACATAACATCTACATCAAATTCTATTTCAGTGCCTTTTATGGAATTCCATTCACTGTCTAATTTACATACAACAGCTTTCTCTAAGTAATTACCTCCAATTGCTTCTTTTACTGTGTACCTAGTTAGAATTGGAATTCCCACTCTTCTGATTTTAGAGGCGTGTACTAAGTAACCACCAATTTTTGGCGCTGCATCAATAATGGCTTCTACTTTTACACCTGCTTGCATTAACTGGTAGCTTACTATTAAACCTATATTACCTGCACCAACCATTAAGACTTTATTTCCGGGCTTAATGCCATGTACATTCATAAGAGTTTGAACAGCACCTGCTCCATAAATTCCTGGCAAATCATTATTAGGAAAAGCTAATACCTTTTCGCTAGCACCAGTTGCAACTAGAATTGCCTTAGGATTTACCTTTATATATTTACTATCGTAATCTATAGTAATAACCCCATCTTCATATATTCCCAAAACGGTAGCATCAGTCATTATTTCAACGTTATTTTTAAACTTCATTAAGTTATCTAACAAAATTTTAGCTATACTAATTCCTCTTGTAGAAGCATACTGCTTTTCAGAACCAAAAAACATATGAGTCTGCTTTATAAGTTGTCCACCTAGTTCTTTATTTCTATCTATTAACAATACTTTAGTGCCACTTGATGCAGCACTAATAGCCGCACACAATCCTGCTGGTCCCCCACCTATAACAGCTAAATCAACGTACTTCATAAGTTATAACCCCCTTTCCTTGTTGGGTCTCAACAACCATTCCATCTTTTAGTTCAGTTATGCAAGTGCGAATATTCGGCTCACCATTTACTATCATGTTGCATGATGAACAATTACCGATTGCACAATAAAAGCCTCTTGGCCTTTGCTTAAATATGCTTTTCCCCAGTACTTTTACTCCAGCAGCATGTAGTGCTGCTGCAATGGTTTCTCCTTTATACCCTTCTAACTCTTCGCCATTAAAAGTGAACTTAATTTTTTCTCCTCTATTAAATTCTAATATTGGATGGTTTTTGATTCTCATTCTTTTCCTCCTTATATACTATTTATACTTTTTATTGCAATGTATAATATAGATATAGCAAAAAATATACCAACTATTTAATAAAATAAATGTGTATTTTTCAAAGCTAGATATTTATCAAAAACATAAAGTCAGAAAATTGACAACATTTATAAAATTCAAAATTTAACTATTAGTTTAATTTAAGACTATATAATTGTTTTCAAAAAAATAAAATAAAAAACACAAGCAAAAAAATAATGTCAAATACTTGACACAAAGTCAGATATTTGACATCTCTTTACAATTCAATGTTGTACTTATTCATTTTAAAGTATAAAGTGCTTCTGGGTATATTTAAAATTTCTGCTGCCTTTCTTTTGTTATTGTTAGTAATCTTTAATGCCTTGAGTATCAATTCTTTCTCTTTATTGTTTACTACTTCACTTAAGTCAATATTATCTTTTGCTTGTATCATAGAACTCACTTGATAATTCTTTATGATATCATTAGGTAAATAGCTAATATCAAACTTATTATGCTTTGATAAAATTACTATTCTCTCAATTAGATTCCTAAGTTCTCGTATATTTCCTTCCCAATGATGATTTAACAGTATATTCATCACATCTGGAGGAATTTCTATAATATTAGTACCATAAGATATACAAAAATCTTTAATAAATTTATTTACCAATAGTGGTATATCTTCTCTTCTCTCTCTTAGAGGAGGAAGTTCTATTAGAACAGAATTTAGTCTATAATATAGGTCTTTTCTAAACAAACCCTTATCCATTAGTTTAAGTAAATTTTTATTTGTTGCTGCAATAATTCTTACATCTATTTTAGTAAAATTTTCACTACCAATACGTGTTATAATACCATCTTCAATTACTCTTAGAATTTTAGGTTGCATATTTAATGGCATGTCCCCAATCTCATCGAGGAAAATTGTACCATTATGAGCTAATTCAAATTTGCCTGCTCTTCCTTCTCTAGAAGAACCTGTAAAGGCACCGCCTTTATATCCAAACAACTCACTTTCCATTAATTCATTAGGTATAGCACTACAGTTAATAGGAACAAAATATCCTTTTCTACCACTTTCTATATGTATGGCTCGTGCAAATACCTCTTTTCCAGTTCCACTTTCACCTGTTATCAATACATTAATAGTAGATTTTGATATATTTTTGCTAAATTCTATAATCTCATTAAATTTATTATTATTACTTACTATTTGTGAAAATGGAAATCTACTTTCATTTAAACTTGAAACCTCGCTTTCAAGAACTTGGAGGTTTGCTTGTGTTTTACTAAGCAAGCCTGCCATCCTTATTAACTCAGATATATCTTTGTCGCAGCTTACACCACCTATGATTTGATCATTATCCATCAATGGTTTAGCACTAATAATATTATAGCATCCTTTTCTAGGACTATTAAAAATATTCTCATAAGAATTACCTTCTGCTACTACTTTTGGTAACAACGCACTAGGAAAAATCTCTTGTATCTTTTTACAATAGATTTCTTCTCTGCTTATTTTGTACAATTTTTCAGCACTTTTGTTCCATATCAAAACATTTGCTTCTTTATCAACTACACATATAGCATCATGAATATTATCTAAGATTTTGCTAAATAAGTCATTTACTTTAAATAATAAATTATTGAAAAAAATTGCTACATTATTAGGACTAATTACTCCCTTAATCCTACCTTCGCTGTATACAGGTATAGATTTATCGTAACCTTCTTTGACCAATTTCATTATCTCATTTACTGAATCCTCAATGTCTATACCCCTATGATAAGTTGCTGTATTTTTATCTATATATTCTTCTAAAGTAATACCTTCACTTATTATATTTACCAGGTCTTCTATAGTCAGAAGTAAATCTCTAATATGTTTTCTATTACTGTTGTCGATAACTATAACTGCATTTTGTTTATTTTTTTTCATTAACTTAAGCACATTGAAAAGATTATGAACTTTACATACTTTTATTATACTATTATTCATAATATGTTTTGCTTTTATATTATTTACAATTGTACTAATAAGCTCCATGTTTTCACCTCTAATATATTAATATCAGAGCACTTTAAAAATTAAAATTATATTGTTAGAAAATGTAAAATGATTGCCAGTTATAAAGTTTTTATTGGACGTTATAAACTAATAAAGTCTTTTAAGATTTTTCTATTCGGTATAAAAAAAGATATGGTAGACCATACCTTTTTTATAGTAAATGGTTCAATTAAATAGATTATTAATTAAGTGTTTCTTCTATCCTATTTAAACCTTCTTTTATATTTTCCATTGATGTAGCATAGGATAATCTAATAAAATCATCAGCACCAAAAGCAGAACCAGGAATAACTGCAACCTTTGCCTCGTCAAGTAGTAAGTTTGCTAGGTCTAAGGATGATTCTATGTTTTTACCTTTTATGATTTGTCCTTTTAATTTTGAAATATTAGCCATCACATAGAAAGCACCAAGAGGCTTTCTACAAGATAATCCATTGATTGAATTGATCTTTTCAACCATGTAGTTTCTTCTATGAATAAAATGCTCTTTCATCTCTTCTATTATTAATTGATCACCAACTAATCCTTCAACACTGGCATACTGAGAAATTGAACAAGGATTAGAGGTAGTATGACTTTGAATATTTGTCATTACCTTCACTATTTCCTCATCTGCTGCAGCATATCCAATTCTCCAGCCTGTCATGGCGTAAGCCTTAGACATACCATTAATTACTATTGTTAATCTCTTAATTTCTTCATTGAGAGAAGCAATGCTAATATGTTTATGTCCATCATAAATAAGTTTTTCATATATTTCATCTGAAATAACGAATATATTGTTTTTTACTGCCCAGTTTGCAATATCTTGAAGTTCTTTTAAATCATAAGCAGCACCTGTTGGATTGCTAGGACTATTTAAAATTAATGCCTTTGTTTTTGAGGTTAGTGCATTTTCTAGATCTTCAAGTTTAAATTTAAAATTATTTTCTTCCTTTGTTTCTACAGATACAGGTACTCCACCTGATAGTTTAATAAATTCAGGATAGCTAACCCAATAAGGTAATGGCATGATAACTTCATCACCAGGATTAAGAATAGCAAATAATGAGTTGAAAATAGATTGTTTAGCACCATTAGATACGATAATATTACTCAGTTTATAGTCTAAATTATTTTCTTTTTTTAGTTTTTCACAAATAGCTTCCTTTAATTCGAGAATACCCGATGTTGCAGTGTATCTAGTGTTTCCAGATTTGATTGCGTTAATTCCAGCAAGCTGAATGTTCTCTGGTGTATCAAAGTCAGGCTCCCCAGCACCAAAACTTATTACATCTATTCCTCTAGCCTTCATTTCTTTCGCTTTTGCTGTGATATCCAATGTTATAGATGGTGATATCATTAAAGCCTTTGATGAAAGATTAAATTTCAAAATAATCATCCTCCCTTTAATAATAATTGATTACAATTTCTACATAAAAATCAAATTTCCTTTTAAAGTTAAGCAGTTTATATAATATTTATTTACTTTTATAGATATCTTTTAAGGTATTTTTGATTATTGTTAGAGAATCTTCAAGGCTAGAATGATATAGCAATTTTATTTTCTTATAATGCTCATATCCAATATCAGTTATTTTATAGTGTCGAATAGAGCGTTTATCTGGTTCTTGCCACCAACCATGAATATAATTATTATCTTCAAGCTCTCGTAAAAGTGGATAAATCATTCCTGGACTCGGCTCCCATTTGTTATTAAGTCTTGATTTGATTTCATCAATTATTTCATTACCATAATAGCTTTTTTCTGTCAATAAATGTAGTATATATAACTTAACAAATGATGTCGTGCTAAGCTTGGAAGGAAACTGCCTATTTCTTTCATTCTTGTACATTATCAATGTCTCTCCTTTCTCTATAAAAGCAGGCTTTCTTATATAAAAGCTTTACATGCGAATAATCAATAAAATAGTCGCCCAACACCGGTATATCACCAATTAAGTCTCCATGAAAATCTGAACCACCGGTGGTAATTAGATTATTCTCATTAGCCATATGTTCATATTTTAAAGTATCCTCAGGAGAATGCTTTGAGTGAATAACTTCAATTCCATCAATCCCTATTTTCATAACTTCAAAAAAAATTCTTTCATTTTTAATTAATCCTGGATGTGCAATTATTGCTACCCCTCCTGCTTTATGTATTAAATCTATACCTTCTTTTAGAGAAAGTCTATATCTATCAACATAAGCTGGCTTGTGTCTATCTAAGTATTTATCAAATGCTTCTTGTACAGAACTAACATACTTTCTGTTAATCATAGCCTTAGCTATATGTGGTCTGCCAATAACACCCTTACCAGCAATATCATATACTTCATGCAAAGTCAAATTTAATCCTAACCTATTTAGCTTTTCAATAATTTTTTCTCCTCTTGTTTCTCTAGAATGTTTTAATAGGTTAAGAGCCTCAAGCAGGTTCTTATCTTGTATATCAAAATAATACCCTAATAGATGTATCTCTTCATCTTCAAAAGTACAGCTTATTTCTACTCCTGGAACAATAAGAACATCAAATAAATTAGAACTTTCTATTGCATATTTCAAACCTTCTATAGTATCATGGTCAGTAATAGAAATTGCATAAATTTTTTTGTCATAGGCCCATTTCAGAACTTCATATGGAGTTAAAGAACCATCAGAAAATGTGGTATGAACGTGTAAATCAGATTTTTTAATCTCTTTACACATAAAGTCACCATTCCTTTCAAATTAAACTTATGTCTCATATATATTGATTAATATCAAATAATATATATGAATATATTATGTCTAAATGAATAAAAAAACCTGCATATTTGTGCAGGTTTTTTTTAATTACCTAGGTTCAACAATGAGCTTAATAGCAGTTCTTTCTTCCCCATCAATTTCAATGTCAGTAAAAGCAGGTATACAAATTAAATCAACACCACTAGGAGCAACAAATCCTCTAGCAATAGCTACGGCTTTAACTGCTTGATTTAGAGCACCTGCACCTATTGCTTGTATTTCTGCAGCACCTTTTTCTCTTAATACTCCAGCTAATGCTCCGGCAACGGAATTTGGGTTTGATTTTGCTGATACTTTTAATACATCCATTAAAAAAGCCCCCTTAAAAAATAATAATATTTATTGCAACATGAATATATTATTCTACAAATAACAAAAAAATCCTCTTTTCCCAGCTAGATTTTTTCAAAATATTATAATTTTTACAACATTAAAAAAGAGAAGACATAGTCTTCTCTACTTTGCGTATTCAATAGCTCTTGTTTCTCTTATCACATTTACTTTAATTTGTCCAGGATACTCTAATTCATTTTCTATTCTCTTAACTATTTCTCGAGCAGTATGGATTATTTGGTCATCATTAATAAGTTCTGGTTTAACCATTATTCTTATTTCTCTACCTGCTTGTATAGCAAAAGATTTTTCTATGCCATCAAAGGAATTAGCAATTTCCTCTAACTTTTCTAGTCTTTTAATGTAAGCTTCTAATGTTTCTCTTCTAGCACCTGGTCTTGCAGCAGATATAGCGTCTGCTGCTTGAACTAAAACAGCCTCAATTGTTTCTGGCTCGACATCTCCATGATGTGCTTCCATGGCATGAATTACTTCTTTGGATTCTCTATATTTCTTTAATATGTCTGCTCCTATAGCAACATGTGGACCTTCTACTTCATGGTCAACAGCTTTACCTAGATCATGTAAGAGACCTGCTCGTTTTGCAATTTTTATGTCAGCTCCTAGTTCTGCAGCCATTAAACCTGCTAAATGAGATACTTCTATAGAGTGTTTAAGTACATTTTGTCCATAACTAGTTCTATAGTTTAACCTACCTAGAAGTTTAATAATTTCTATATGAAGACCGTGTACTCCTGTTTCAAATGTAGCTTGTTCGCCTTGCTCTCTAATATGATTGTCTACTTCTTTTTTTGCTTTTTCAACCATTTCCTCAATCCTTGCAGGATGTATACGTCCATCAATAATAAGCTTTTCTAGAGCTACCCTTGCAACCTCTCTTCTAATTGGATCAAATCCAGATAAAATAACTGCTTCAGGAGTATCATCAATTATCAAATCAATACCAGTCAAAGTCTCCAAGGTTCTGATATTTCTACCTTCTCGACCTATAATTCGACCTTTCATTTCATCATTTGGCAATGGAACTACAGTTACAGTAGTTTCTGCCACATGATCAGCAGCACATTTTTGAATTGCATAAGCAATGATTTCTTTTGCCTTTTTCTCGCCCTCTTCTTTTGCTTTATTTTCAATATCCTTAATCATAATTGCTGCATCATGAGTTATTTCTTTTCTGATATCGTTTAATAATAATTCTCTAGCTTCATCAGATGTTAAATTAGAAATTCTTTCTAACTCCTCTACTTGCTTAACGTATAACTCTTCAATAGCTAAATCTTTTTGTTCTAAATCCTTAATTTTTTTAGCTAAGAGTTCCTCCTTTTTCTCTAATGCTTCACTTTTTCTATCAATGGATTCTTCCTTATGAAGCAACCTTCTTTCTTGCTTCTGAATTTCCATTCTTCTCTCTCTTATTTCCTTTTCTAATTCATTCCTAGCTTTATGAACTTCTTCTTTTGCCTCAAGAAGTTGTTCCTTTTTTAGTGTTTCTGATTGTTTTTTAGCTTCATCTATTATTCTTGAAGCTTCTTCCTCTGCACTTACTATTTTTGCTTCAGCAATTGTTTTCCTAATATATATACCCAATATGGTTCCAACTGCCAAGCCACCAACAGTTCCTGCAATCACTAGTAATGTAATGATAAAGCACCTCCTTTACTATTCAGTTTTCAAGTTTCGTTTTTTTTACATCTTCATTAGAATACAATAACAGATTAAGCAGATTGCCGAAATGACTAATCTCGTGCAAATAGCTAATATACTAGTTAATAAAAATATAAACCGAGTAATCTCGGCTTATGAGATCCTACATATTATCTTGTAGAAAGTTTTTTATGTTACATTAATAAGTATATTGCTATACGATTTAATTTTATTACTTTTTAAATTATATGTCAAGTAAATAAGAAAAGCTTCTATTAAGTGAAGCATAAAAAATAAAGATTTTTTTATTAAAATATGTAAACAAGATGTTCTCTAAATAGAAAATCTTATAAAAAAGCATCACTTTCTAACGAAAAAATGGCGAGGTTCGCCATTTATACTAGTTTACCATTATTTACTCATTGTCTTCTTCATTTTTTTCCTTTTGAATATCAATTAATTTATTGGTTTGATGAGGAACCTGAAGGTTAAATTTTTCTCTTACTTTTGCTTCTATCTCATTAGCTATGTCAATATTCTCACGTAAGAATTCTTTTGCGTTTTCTCTGCCTTGCCCTAATCTATTAGATTCATAACTATACCATGAACCTGATTTATTAATTACTTCCGCAGCAACTCCCATATCTAAAATGCTTCCTTCTTTTGATATGCCTGTTCCATACATAATGTCAAATTCAGCTTGTTTAAACGGAGGTGCGACCTTATTCTTAACAACTTTAACTCTAGTTCTATTACCAATAACATCTTCGCCTTGTTTTAATGACTCAACTCTTCTAACTTCTAATCTAACAGAAGCATAAAATTTCAATGCTCTACCACCAGTTGTTGTTTCAGGATTACCAAACATAACCCCAACTTTTTCTCTAAGTTGGTTAATAAATATTGCTATAGTATTAGATTTCTTTATAGCTCCTGCTAATTTTCTAAGAGCTTGTGACATTAATCGAGCTTGTAAACCGATATGACTATCTCCCATTTCTCCTTCAATTTCTGCTTTTGGAACTAAAGCGGCAACTGAGTCTACAACCACAATATCTACAGCACCACTTCTAACTAACGCCTCAGCAATTTCTAAGGCCTGTTCTCCAGTATCTGGCTGAGATACGATTAATTCTTCAATATTCACACCTAGATTTTTGGCATAGCTAGGGTCTAACGCATGCTCTGCATCGATGAAAGCAGCAGTTCCACCTAATTTTTGTACTTCTGCTATTGAATGTAAAGCTACTGTAGTCTTACCTGAAGATTCTGGTCCATATATTTCTATAATTCTTCCCTTTGG
The DNA here is from genome assembly GCF_900095305.1 of Proteiniborus sp. DW1. Taxonomy (NCBI): domain Bacteria; kingdom Bacillati; phylum Bacillota; class Clostridia; order Eubacteriales; genus Proteiniborus; species Proteiniborus sp. DW1. The sequence continues at coordinate 24,205 of NZ_FMDO01000036.1, forward strand.
AAGTCCACCAATTCCTATTGCTATATCTAAGTCAAGACACCCAGTTGATACTGCTTCAACATTAAGCTTTGAATCTTCACCTAATTTCATTATAGAGCCTTTTCCAAATTGTTTTTCAATCTGGCTTATAGCCATTTCAAGAGCTTTCTTTTTTTCTTGCATAAGTATTCCCAGAAAAACTGGGATTCACCACCTTTTTAAATATTCGAACAAGTGTTCCATTGTAATTATATAATAAGTTCTTATAATAGTCAAACAAAAAAGTTTATTAAACTAATTTCAGCAGAAATCTCCTAATTATGTCAAATGTAGCTTTTGCAGCTCTAAGCCTATTGTCATCCCTATTACCGTTAAATCTCTTTTCAACTACTATATGTCTTTCTTTAGTTGCGATGCAAATATATACTAATCCTATAGGTTTTTTATCAGTTTCACCGGTAGGACCAGCTATTCCGGTGATGGATACACCTATATCTATTGGACATTTTTTTAAAATGCCTTGTGCCATCTCAATAGCGGTTTCTTTACTTACTGCTCCATAGGTTTCTAGTGTTCTAGATTTAACATCTACTTCCTCCATTTTAGATAAATTACTATAAGTTATAAAAGATCTATCCAAAACCTTAGATGCTCCCGGAATACTAGCAAGCATAGAGGTAGTAAGACCAGCTGTGCATGACTCACAAAATCCTATTTTCAACTGTCTTTTACAAAGAAGTTTAAAAACCACTTCTTCAATAGTTTCGCCATTATAGCTATAGATAAATTCTTTAATTCTCTCATCTATCTTAATCTGAATATCATCTAGCAAAGCATCAGCACCGGTAATGCTATCTGCCTTAGCTGTAATTCTAATATCTACTTGTCCATTATTGGCATAGGTTGCAATAGTTGGATTAGTTTGAGCCTCTATTAAGTCTATTATCCTTTCTTCTAAAGATGACTCACCTATTCCAATTGTATTAATTACCCTTGATTTTATGGTATAATTCGAGTTTTTGCTAAGCTTGGGTATAACATGTTTATTAAACATGTGTATAAGCTCGTGTGGTGGGCCGGGAAGTAAGATTATTATCTTATTATCTGTTTCAATAAAAAAACCAGGTGCTGTTCCCATATCATTTTCTAATATTTCACTATTTTCTGGTACATAAGCTTGCTTTTTATTAGATTCAGGCATCTGCCTATTAGAAAAAAACTCAAATATTTTTTTTAATATTTGTTCATCTAAGTATAAGTTTCTTTTTAGAACCTTACATACAGCTTCTTTCGTACAATCATCTTTTGTAGGTCCTAATCCACCAGAAAAAATCAAAATATCTGCTCTATTTAAAGCATTAAGAGTAGCATCCATAATTCTTTCCATGTTGTCACCTACAGTAGTTTGATAATATACGTCTATTCCTAATTCTGCTAGTGTTTGAGAAAGAAACCTTGCATTGGTATTTATAATATTACCCAACAATAACTCAGTACCTACACAAATTACCTCAGCTTTCATACCATCACCTCTTAGCATAACTGCTTATTTATTACTTGCTAAAAATACTTTTCTGTTAACATAAAAGTAATCAATTCCAGAAATAATTGTGAAAATAACTGCTAAAGACACGCACAACTTATCAAAAGGAATTCCTATTTTACTGAATGGGTAATTATTAACAAGCAGTAAAACAATTGCTACAATCTGAGTTATAGTCTTAATTTTTCCCCACCAGCTTGCTGCAATAGTAATACCATCTGAGGCTGCCAGAACCCTTAAACCTGTAACTGCAAACTCTCTAGCAATTATTATGACAACAACCCACGCAGGAATTCTATTCATCTCAACTAAGGAGATTAATGCAGCTGAAACTAGAAGTTTATCTGCTAAAGGATCCATAAATTTGCCGAACTTAGTAATCTGATTTCTACTTCTTGCTATATATCCATCTAAAGTATCAGTCAGTGCTGCTATAGTAAATATACATGCTGCTATATAGTCCCCATAAGGAAAATCAAAAATAAGAAAAATCATAAAAATAGGAACTAATAGTATTCTAATAATGGTTAACTTATTGGCTAAATTCAAAGCAAACATCTCCTATCTAATAATTTAATATTAAATGAAAAAAACAATATAGTATACTTGTTCTAATCTAATATAATGTGTCCACAAATTTAATTAATTCTGATACAGCAGATTCAATATCATTGTAATTAATAATCTTATCATACTTTTTATATTTCTCTAAAGAATACTCATAAAGTGGGTCATAATAGTTTGTCATAAGTTCTTTTGCTATTACTGAATAGTTTTTTTTATGTAATTCTTCAATAAGAGTATCTACTTTATCGCCACCTATTTTTTTTCTTAGCTTTTTAATGGCACCTTCAATTTCTGTGTCTTTTGTGCCTGAAGCATTATTTACGTAATCATCAACAATATTTTCGATTCTCTTTTCGAAAGTAGTGTTAATTAAAACGTGGAAACCCTTATCCATATCATTAAATAGAAAATCAGGTAGTACTGCCTTTCCAACTCTTTTACTTTCACTTTCTGTAAATATAAAACTTTCATTGTTTTTTTTAAACTTATCCAGTAACAATGATTCAAATTTTTTTTGTGAGTTAGATTTCTCCTCAAAAGCAATATTACCAAATACTGAGCCTGCATTTTTAGCTAAGCTTTCTATGTCAAGTGTGGCTTTACCAAGACTTTCTAATAATCTTAATATCTTTGTTTTACCAGTTCCGGTATAACCATGTAAAACAATATACTTATACTTGCCTTCATATTTTGGTAATTCTTCTATTACGTATTTTCTATAGCTTTTATAGCCACCTTTTATTAAGAACAAATTAATTCCCATAATATCTAATACTCTAGCTACTGAGTTACTTCTCATTCCACCTCTGTAGCAAAATAATGCAGTTTTTTTATTATTATTTTCTATTTCTTTTGCTTTTTCATAGAAATCTACAAGCTTAACAGAAGCATATTTTAATCCAATTCTTTTCGCTTCATCTTTATCTATTTGTGTATAAACATATCCAACGTGCTCTCGTTCAGAAACGTTAAGTATAGGTAGATTGATTGCATCAGGAATTGTGTCCTGCTCATATTCTTTTTCACTTCTAACATCAATAAAAACTAAATCTTTCATCTGTAAAGCATCTTCAATATTTATTTCTCTTATCAAAAGTTCACCTTCTTAAAACATTTAAGCTTAAATATTAGTCATTTTCATATTCATCCCTAGTGATTAAAACCTTTCTAGGTTTACTACCTTCATATCCGCCTACAATCCCTCTTTCCTCCATTTCATCAATAATACGTGCAGCTCGCGCATAACCTATTTTCAATCTACGTTGAAGCAAAGAAATAGATGCTTGCCCTTCATCTATTACGATATCTATGGCATTTGGTAGTAATTCATCTGAATCATCTGTAGTTTGTTTAAGGTTGTTGCTTATTTCTTCTACTACTTTTTCTTCATAATTGGCGCTACATTGGCTTTGTAAGTATTCAACTAACTTATTAATTTCTTCTTCCCCAATAAACGCTCCTTGTATTCTAAGAGGCTTAGATTCGCCAACTGGATAGAATAACATATCTCCTTTACCAAGCAACTTTTCTGCTCCTCCCATATCAAGTATAGTCCTTGAATCTGCTTGAGAAGACACCGCAAAAGAAATCCTGGACGGAATATTTGCTTTTATAGTTCCAGTAATAATATCTACAGAAGGCCTTTGAGTTGCAACGATTAGATGTATTCCCGCTGCCCTTGCCATTTGTGCAAGTCTGCATATGTAGTCCTCGACTTCAGAGGCAGAGACCATCATTAAATCTGCTAATTCATCTATAATTATAACGAGCTTAGGAAGTTTTTCCATTTCAAGATTGTTTGCAGCCTTGTTATTATAAGAATCTAAATCTCTCACACTATTCTTCGCAAATAAATTATACCTTCTTGTCATTTCTTGAACAGCCCAATTAAGTGAAAAGGCCGCTTTTTTAGGATCTGTAACAACAGGAATCAATAAATGTGGTATTCCATTGTATACACTTAACTCCACAACTTTAGGATCAATAAGCATTAACTTTACTTGATCTGGTCTAGCTTTATACAAAATACTTGCAATCAAAGTATTTATACAAACACTTTTCCCTGAGCCTGTGGCTCCTGCAATAAGCAAGTGAGGCATTTTTTCTATATTGGTAACTATTGGCTTACCTGAAATATCTTTGCCTAAAGCAAAAGGTATTAGTGTATCAATTTCTTTATATTCATTTGACTCTAGTATCTCTTTTAATCCTACCCCAACCTTATTCTTGTTTGGAACTTCAATACCTATAGCAGATTTACCTGGTATGGGAGCCTCCATTCTAATATCTGATGATGCTAAACTAAGAGCAATATCATTAGTTAGACTTACTATCTTACTTACTTTTACACCTGGAGCTGGTTGTATCTCATACCTTGTAATGCTAGGGCCAATACTAACTTGAAGTATTTTTGCTTCAATTCCAAAATTATGTAATGTTTCTATTAGTTTGTTTGCATTATTCAGAACTTCTTTTTTTTCTACGTTTTTTGAATTTGATTTTACTTCCCTGAGTATCTCAGTACTTGGTAACTTATAATCGTCATAGCTTTCATTTTTTTGTCCCTCAGGTATATCAATATTATTATCTCTATTTATTAATTTGTCTTCATGTTTTTTCTCAGCATATTGTTCAGATTTATCTATACTTTTAGTATAATCTAGAACCCTGATCTTCGTTTCAGCCTCATTAGTAGTAATCGAACTATCACTAGTGTTGTTTTTATCATCATGACTTAACATATCCTTTAGAATAATATCATCTTCTTTATTGCTAGGAGTATTTCCCTTTTTATCTTCTACATATACGAAGTCTTTTGTATTGTTAATTGTTGCTTTAATTAAAGCAACAATTCTTCTAAAAATATTCTTAGTTACATCTATAACACTAATATTTGTAAATAGCAAAAAGGATATCAAAATAATTGCAGCTATCACAACATAAGAACCAATAGTTCCAAATAATCTTAGAAAAACATAAGATAATGCCGAACCAATAATTCCTCCACCTGAAGCAATACTCTCAGAGGCAATAATAGAATTATTAACTTCAATAGATAACTTAACTCTATCAAAAAAAGATAATCCTTCTACAAAAGGAAAGAAATTAATATCTAAAATAGTTAGGAGGCCAATATAAGTTATGATGACTGATGTTGTTTTTTTGATAAGCTCTATTTTATTCGTAATAAATAGAAAGCCAACTAATAATATAATAAAGGGAAAAACATATCCCCCTAGGCCAGCAATAATAATTGAGTATTTTTTAATTATCTGACCAATAAAACCAGTAGACTTATTATACATGCTTAATAAGGATAAAAGCCCTACAGCTACAATTAATATTCCCATAATTTCCATTTTAATGTCTCGTTTTGCTGTAGTTTTATTTTTTGCTGTTACCCTGCTTTTCGCTTTTGTCATATGATCACCTCTATAATCTATTTCTACAGAAGTGAATAAAATCCTTTAGTAAAAAGAAATAATTCACCACCCCGATACTATAAAGATAAAACGTAACGCCCAATATTCACTAACACTTTATCCTTATAGAATTAAAGTGCTAATGACCATCATTAACACTTTTACGTTGTAATTATAACATAAACCATTTAAATATTCTATTCAAATTAGCTTACTTAATTCTTTTCGATGAGTTCTTTGAGTTTTTGTAATGCAGTTGAAAAACCCCCAACTTCATCTATCAAACCATTTTTAACTGCTTCTTCACCAATAAGAATAGTTCCTACATCATTAGCAATCTCATCTGTATCATACATCAATTTCAATAATAGTTCTTTTTCTATTTTAGAAGTTCTTAAAATAAAGTTTATTATTCTTTGTTGCATTTTCTCAAAATATCTGAAAGTCTGTGGGACTCCTATAACTAACCCTGTCATACGTATAGGATGAATTGTCATAGTAGCTGTAGGAGTAATAAAGGAATAATCGCTGGAGGTAGCTAATGGAACTCCGATACTATGGCCACCTCCTAGGACTAGTGATACTTTAGGTTTACTTAAACTATTTATCATTTCTGCCAGTGCTAGGCCAGCTTCAACATCTCCTCCAACTGTATTTAGAAATATAAGAATCCCCTTTACCTCAGGATTTTGTTCAGCAGCTACTAGTAAGGGCATAATGTGCTCGTACTTCGTAGCCTTTTTTTGTGGTGGAGATACTATATGTCCTTCAACTTCTCCAATTATTGAAATGAACTGTATGTCTTGAGGAGTCGTAGGAAGATTAGGTGTACCAAAGGTTTTTACTTTTTCTAAATCCTCATTATTATCAGTATTTTGTTCTGGATTATTCTCTTCCTGCTCTTCATCCTTATAATCACTATTAAAAAGGATAAAATCAGAATTATATTTATTTATATCCAATATTGTTCCTCCTTTGTATATTTAATATCTTTAGTAGAAATTAAACTTATTATTTATATAGTTTACACTAAACCTAGATTAATATGCTTAAAATTATTAGTACAATTCATTGAAGCACAAAGCAAATTCTTTATATACTGCTCACTTTTTATATAAGCTTTAAAGTTCTATACTGTATATATTCTTCTGCTTCTATTTTCTTCATCTAGTTCAATTATAATCATATCATTGCCTATTTTTCTAATAGATGACCAAGGAATTTCTATTCCGCTTCTTTCATTGAATCCAAATATTTTTATCTGACTTCTTCGATCGGGTACTAATAAAGCTAATATTTTACCACTTTTTTCATCTATTACTAAATCCGAATCAGCTATTATGCCTAATCTGCCTCCGTCATTTAGGTTAACAATCTCTTTTCCACCTAATTCGCTTAGTCTCAATAAAATCGCCTCCATTTTTATCAGTTTATTATATGATATGAAAATATGATTGTTTTATGATTTATCATTTATGATAAGATTTGTTATGATATTTTTTTAAAAAAAAGATTACTATTTAAAAAGTAATCTTCTTAATTCTCTATCTATTTCATTTTCATTATCAAAATTTCCCACATAAGCAATATTATATTTACTTTTATCAAATATTTTATTAACTACACTAATTATATCTTCTAACTCTATCTTATCTATTCTTGATGCTATTTCTTGAGGAGATATGACTTTTCCTAATAATAGTTCTGATTTACCTATTGATGTCATGCGGCTAGATGTACTCTCAAGTCCTAAAATGTAATTACCTTTCAATTGCTCCTTTGATCTGTATATCTCTTCCTCAGTCAAATAATCCTTCTTAATAATACTTATATTATCCATAATTATATCTATTACCTTTATAAAGTTATCAGTATTTAGCGCTGCATATATAGTAAAAATACCTGAATCCTTATATGATGAAGGATAAGAATATATGGAATAGACTAGCCCTTTATCTTCTCTTATATCCTGAAAAAGTCTAGAGCTCATACTTCCACCAAATATATTATTTAGTATTAGCAGTGCATATAACTCATCTTGTCCTTGTGAAATTCCTTCAGTGCCTAAACAAAAATGTAATTGTTCAATATCTTTTTTCTTTTTTGAGATGCTGTGAGAAATAATAGGCTTCTCATATTTATCAGCAATATTTATTTTTGTTTCCCATTTAGAAAAGTGTTTCTCAATTAGTTTAATCGTGGCATTTAAATTAAAGTTTCCTGCTATAGATATAACAGTATTTGAAGGTATATAAAAGCTCTCAAAATAATTAATTATACTCTCTCTAGTTAATTTTTCTAAGGATTCTCTACTACCTAGAATAGGTAGGGAAAGAGAATTTTTGTTGAATATAGTTTGTGATAATAGGTCATGCACTAAATCTTCTGGAGAATCCTCGTACATTTTAATTTCTTCATATACTACAGATTTCTCTTTAGAAATTTCATCTTCATCAAATAATGAATTAAAAAGCATATCAGATAATACATCTATTGCAACATCAATATGACTATCTAATACTTTAGCATAATAGCAGGTACATTCTTTACTAGTAAAAGCATTTATTTGACCTCCAATATTATCAATACTTTCGGCTATTTCTTTTGCAGTTCTATTTTTAGTTCCCTTAAACAACATATGCTCAATAAAATGAGATACTCCATTATTTTCTAAGGTTTCTTTTCTAGAACCAGCCTCCACCCAAACTCCTATAGATACAGACTTAACATATGGGATATATTCGGTAACTATTCGAAGGCCATTGTCCAGTGTTATTTTATTATACATGTTTTCCTCCTAAGCAAATTAGTACTATATTTTATTATAACTTATTGAAATTAGGCTTGAAATGATTTCACTTTATTATATCACTTACTGCACCTATTTGATAACCCTTATCCTTTAAATTTTGTATTATTACAGGCAAAGCTTTAACTGTTTCCTCCTTTGGATGCATTAGAACGATTGCTGAGTTGTGATGCTTGCTTATCACTCTATTAATTATCTTATCTTTTGTACTATCTTTTCTCCAGTCAATTGTATCTATGCTCCACATTATCACCTTATATCCTAATTCATTAGCTGCTTTTATAGTTTCTTTGTTGTATGCACCAGAAGGTGGAGCAAAATATACAGATTTTATCCCTAATATATCAGTTATCACTTTATCCGCTTTATTTATTTCATCTCTGTTATCTTCATAGTTTAGTTTATCATAATCCCTATGAAAGTACCCATGATTTCCTATTTCATGACCATTTTCATATATCTTTTTTAGTAGTTCAGGATTTTTTTCTGCCCATCTTCCTGTTACAAAAAAGGTTATTTTGATATTATTTTCTCTAAAAATGTCCAGCATTCCAGGTATGCATTCATTTCCCCAATCAACATTGCATGCAAAGGCTATTAATTTTTCATCAATAGTTCCCTTATAGTACACATCATCGATATTGAAGATATCTTTAGCTTTTGAAGAAAAATTAAAGCTCAGCAAAATAATTAATGCTAAAATTATTATAGCTATTGTAATTGCTATAATTAAAGTTTTGAACCTTATATAGATTATTTTCATAAACTTCCTCCTATTCTATAATATGATATACTATATAAGTATTCTAAGTTTTATAAAATATAATAAGAAAAGCTTCAATGAGATCAGTTTCTTGATAAAAAATAAAAAACTTATTATATAAAAATAAAAAAGACATAAACCTTTAGGCTCATGTCCTTATTTTTGTTCACCTTCATTCTTTCCTTCGCTAGGTAAAGCATCTTTCCTGGAAAGATTAATTCTACCTTGATTATCTATTTCTGTTACCTTTACTAGTATTTCATCTCCAATTGATAATACATCTTCTACCTTGTTAATTCTTTCCTTTGCAATGTTTGATATATGAACTAAACCTTCTTTCCCATTTAATACTTCTACAAAAGCTCCAAATGGCATTATTCTAGTTACCTTTCCTAGATATATTTTTCCTATCTCTATCTCTTCAACTATTTTCTCTATCATTTTCATAGCTTTCTTACCAAACTCTACATTCTCTGCTGCAATAATCACTTTTCCATCATCTTCGATATCAATTTTTACTCCTGTTTCATCAATAATCTTATTGATTACTTTCCCACCTGGACCAATAATATCTCGTATTTTATCTGGATTTACTGACATTGTAAGGATTCTAGGTGCGTAAGGAGATAGTTCTTTTCTTGGCTGTGAAATAACCTCACTCATTTTATCAAGTATAAAAAGTCTTCCTATCCTTGCTTTTTCTAATGCATTTTTTAAAATTTCCCTATCAATACCAGCTATTTTAATATCCATTTGTATTGCTGTTATACCTTTTTTTGTTCCAGCTACTTTAAAGTCCATATCCCCTAAAAAGTCTTCCATTCCCTGTATATCAGTTAAAATTACTACTTTATCATCTGATTTTATTAATCCCATTGCAATACCAGCTACAGGTGCAGTGATTGGAACCCCAGCATCTAATAAAGCTAAAGTGCTTCCACAGACACTTGCTTGTGAAGTAGAGCCATTAGAGCTTAGTACTTCTGAGACTAGCCTAATGGTGTAAGGAAACTCATCAACACTAGGAATAACAGGTTCTAGAGCTCTTTCAGCTAGAGCACCATGTCCGATCTCCCTTCTTCCAGGTCCTCTTAAGAATCTAGTTTCTCCGACACTAAATGGTGGAAAGTTATAGTGATGCATGTATCTTTTTTCTTCTTCTTCACCAAGTCCATCAATAATTTGAACATCTCCTGCAGCTCCTAAGGTTGCAACAGTCAATACTTGAGTTTGCCCTCTAGTAAATAGTCCTGAACCATGAGTTCTTGGTAATATTCCAACCTCACTAGTAATATTTCGTATTTCATCTACATGTCTATTGTCAGGTCTAATTCCTTCTTCAACATTATATAATACTTCTTCAATATCAGCAGTATTATCAGGATATTTTTCAATAAAATATTCAAATGTTTCTTTTTTCACACTATCTATATTATCCTGTCTTTCTTGCTTATCTTCAGTTCTAATAGCTTTTAACATTTTTTCTCTAGCATATTCTGTTATTTCTTTTTCGATTTCCTTGTCAGGTAGGAATGCTTTATATTCCTTTTTAGGTTTGCCAACTTCTTTTCTAATCTCATTAATAAATTTACATATTTCCTTTATTTCCTCATGTCCTGTCATTATAGCATCTAGCATTACAGCTTCATCAATTTCATTTGCCCCAGCTTCAACCATCATAACAGCATCTTCAGTGCCAGCAACTATCAAGCTTAATAATGATTTTTCTCTTTGATCGCAAGTAGGATTTATTATAAATTTATTATCAATTAAGCCTACTGATACAGAACCAGTGGGTCCATTAAATGGTATATCTGATATAGTTAGTGCAATAGATGCCCCTATCATTGAAACAATATCTGGAGTACAGTCCTGATCAACTGATAAAGCTGTTACTATCACTTGGACATCATTTCTAAAATCCTTAGGAAATAATGGTCTAATTGGTCTATCAATAAGCCTTGATGTTAATATGGCTTTTTCACTAGGTTTACCTTCTCTCTTAATGAAGCCACCTGGGATTTTCCCAACTGCATACAACCTTTCTTCATAATCAACACTCAATGGAAAAAAGTCAATACCTTCTCTGGGTTCTTTTGATGCAGTAGCTGTAGCTAATACTACAGTGTCACCATATCTAACTAGACATGAACCTCCAGCCTGCTCGGCGACCTTTCCTATTGTTACAGAAAGCTTTCTTCCACTTATATTAGTTTCAAAAGTTCTCTCCATGTTCTACCTCCTTTAATATGTATACTTTATTATATATTAATTATTATTGCCTCGAAAATATAAAAAAAACAAAGTTACCTATAAATTAATAGAGCGGGTATCCCCGCTCCAATTAACGTCTTAAGCCTAATTTCTCTATAAGATTACGATATCTTTCTATATCAGTTTTCTCTAAGTAGTTCTGTAAGCCTCTTCTTTGACCTACCATCTTTAACAAACCTCTTCTAGAATGATGATCTTTCTTATGAATCTTTAAGTGCTCATTAAGCTTATTAATTCTGTGTGTTAAAATCGCAATTTGAACTTCTGGTGACCCTGTATCACCTTCATGTACTCTGTACTCTTCAATAATTCTTGCTTTTTCTTCTTTACTTAAATTCATTTTTTATCCTCCTTATATTATACTACACCATAAGCCAAGTATACAGTCGAGGCTACAGTAAACTTAGCATATGGTATTATCAATCCTAATTGTACCATATCAAATATATCTTGTAAATATTTATTTTAATATTACATTTTTATCTCCATATTCATCTATCAAGTATAGAGATTTTCTCAATATCTCTCATAACCTGTTTGACTAGTTCGTTTTTATTAGAAAATTTCTTTTCTTCTCTAATAAACTCTAATAATTGAATATGAACCCTTTTTCCATATATATTTTCATTAAAATTAAGTATATGGGTTTCTATGCTAAAATCTACATCATTAAAAGTAGGATTACTTCCTATGTTTGTAATACTCAAAAATTCTCTATTATCTATCGATGTAATTGATTTGTAAACACCAAACTTTGGTATTTGGTACTTTGTATCTGTTTTTAAATTTGCTGTGGCAAAACCTAACCCTTTTCCTCTGCCTTTTCCTTTGACAATAGTGCCATTTATAGCAAATGGTCTTCCAAGTAGAATATTAGCTTCCTCAATAAGTCCATCTTTAATTAACTCCCTTATATTTGAACTACTTATTATCTTATTATTACTGGTAATGGGGTCTATGATCATTACTTCAAAGCCAAACTCTTTACCTGCTTTTATTAAAAAATCTCCATTACCTTGAGCTTTATGACCAAATTTATAATCAAACCCTATTACGACAAACTTTGCATGTAACTGATCCACAAGTATTTTTTTTACAAAATCATAGGGTGACATACGCATTATCTCTTTAGTAAAATCAGTTAAATATAATATCTCGATCCCGATTTTTTCAAATAACAAGATTTTCTGCTCATTGCTCATAAGCAGATTGTTTGTTTTATTAGTTTTAAAGTTAACTAGTGATTCATTGTTAAATGTAAAAACAGACTTAGTTAGGCCCTTTTCTTCTGCATTCTTCATCATTTCTTTTATTAAATACTGATGTCCTAGATGGAAACCATCAAAATTTCCAAGAGCTACAGCTGTATATTTATTAATAGATGTATTGCAGTCATGCAAGATTTTCATTGTCTATCACCTTTATATAAAAACTTTATCCATTTTTAAAATAGTACCTTCAGCAGTTTCTTCAACTAGCCCCATTCCAATAAATATATCATCGCAGTATACCCGTATTTCGCCTCTGTGACTTTCACTATTAAATTTATAGTTATGGTCACTTAACTTTATTTTTCCACCGTTTTTCAAGATATCATAGAACTTTTGATCAAGCTTAACAAGCTTATGATGTTTAAGTACACTATCTAGAGGCATCATAATACTACTTAATCTACCATTAGAAATATATTCTTCTATTTCCTCGATGGTATAGGCATTTTCAATTTTGAAGTCTCCTACTTGAGTTCTTACTAAAAATGTCATACAGCCTAAACTCCCTAGTCTTTTACCTATATCGTTACATAATGTTCGTATATAAGTCCCCTTTGAACATTCGACATCAAAAAGTACTCTCTTATTATCATAATTTTTTATAATTGAAATATTATGGATAATTATTTCCCTAGGTTTTCTTTCTACAGTTTTCCCTTCTCTAGCAAGCTCATATAATTTTTTCCCATTATGTTTTAATGCAGAATACATAGGAGGTATCTGTTGAATTTTGCCTTTAAATTCATTAAATACTTGTTCAAGTTCATCAGAGGTAATATCTGGTATAGCCTTCCTATTTATAATTTCTCCATATTTATCTTGAGTATCTGTTTCATAACCAAGGGTTAGTTCGGCTCTATACGATTTACTAAAGTCATCAAAATATTGAACAACCCTTGTAGCTTTTCCTATACAAATAGGCAGCACACCAGCTGCATTTGGATCCAAGGTGCCAGTGTGCCCTACCCTTTTAATTTTTAATTTTTTCCTAATAAAATTTACAATGTCATGAGATGTCATACCCGGCGGTTTTAAAACATTAATAATCCCATTCATATAATCACCTGAGTGCATTTTTTATTTCTTTTAATACTAATATTTTTCCTTCTTCTATACTAGTGTATATTGTACATCCTGAAGCTTTCTTATGTCCTCCACCATTGAAGTTCTTTGCAATAGCTGATACATCAACATAGTTTTTTGACCTAAAACCAACTTTCACAACATTATCTTCAATCTCTTTAAATATACAAGCAATTTCTATACCGTCAATATCTCTAATAAAGTCAATTATATTATCTCCATCACTCATTGTTGCATTGCAGCTTTGTAGCATTTGTCTAGTTACATTGACTAAAGCTATTTTCCCTTCTTCTAATATTTCCATAGTACTAAGGCTTGCCATGAGTAGCTTTGTCTTTTCAATACTTCTACTCTGATATAAATTTACATTAATAAAATTAATATCTATACCTATATTAAGTAGTTTAGAAGCTATTATATGAGTAGTAGGTGAGGTATTGTCATATTTGAAGCTTCCTGTATCAGAAGATATAGCTACATAAAGTGATGTGGCAATATCTTTATCTATATTGACACTCATAAATTCTAAAATCTCGTAAATTATTTCTCCAGTAGAACTAGCATCTGGATCAATTATGTTTATGTTGCCAAACTTAGTGTTAGTTATATGGTGATCTATATTGATAATAGAATCTATAGATTTTAAAACTGTTTTTTCTATCCCAATTCGTTCTAAATCTCCACAATCTAATGCAATTAACGTTTTAATTTTATTATCAGGAATTTCTTTTTGAATCAAATCTACTCCTGGAAGAAATGAAAGATTTCTAGGTATTTCATCGGGTATGAACATAGTTATATTGTCATAGCCATTTCTCTTAAGAGCTAGACCTAAAGCTAATACAGAGCCTATACTATCTCCATCAGGATTAACATGAGAAGTAATGCATATACTATTATTCTTTTCAATTTTAGAGAGTGCTTCTCTTAAAAGCATTTCTCTATTATTAGTCATCTTCACTACTTCCTTTATTACTATTGCTATCTTTCACTTCATTTAACAATTTTGAAATTTTAAAACCATGTTCAATTGATTTATCTAGATAAAATAATGGTTCTGGTGTATATCTTAAGTTTAAATTTTCACCTATTTCTTTCCTGATAAAGCCTTTCCCGCTTTCCAGCCCTTTTAATGTCTCCTCTCTACTACTTTCATCTCCTAGGACGCTTATATAAATCTTTGCATATCTTAAATCCCTAGTTACTTCCACTTCTGTGACACTTGTCATAGGAGAGATTCTAGGATCTTTTAACTCTGTCATTATAGCATTACTAACTATCCTTTTTATTTCTTCAGAAATCCTTCCTAAACGTTTTATACTCATAGAAGTCACCTATCCTTTTTCCTTTATGCATTACTAACAATTTATCTTTTTATTTCCTCTAAGGTAAAAGCTTCTATTACATCTCCTTCTTTTAGGTCATTATAGCCTTCTATACCCAAGCCACCTTCGTATCCAGTAGCTATTTCCCTAACATCATCTTTAAATCTCTTCAATGAAGAAATATTTCCTTCATGAATAACTACATTATCCCTTAAAAGTCTTACTTTAGCATTTCTTAGTATTTTACCTTGTTGTATATATATTCCTGCTACCATGCCAACATTTGGCACTTTAAATGTAGCTCTGACCTCAGCCCTACCAAGTATTACTTCTTTATATTCTGGTGCAAGCATACCTTTAATTGCAGCTTCAATATCCTCAATAGCATTGTATATTACTCTATATGTTCTTACATCTACATTTTCTCTATTTGCAATGTCCATTGCAGTATTAGTTGGTCTAACATTAAAGCCAATAACTATGGCATTTGAGGCAGATGCCAGCATAATATCACTCTCAGTTATAGCTCCAACTCCTCCATGGATTGGGTTTACTTTTACCTCATCTATACTCAACTTTTCCAATGATTGTTTCACTGCTTCTATAGACCCCTTCACATCTGCCTTTATAATAATATTTAAATCCTTTACTTCGCCTTGTTTAATTCTCTCAAATAGATCGTCTAAAGAAACCTTTTGAGTAACTTTTAGTTGTTCACTTCTAATAGCCTCTTTATTACGTTCAGCTATTTCCCGTGCTTTTTTATCATCTTCTACTGCATAAAGGGATTCTCCTGCCTCTGGAACTTCAGATAGTCCAAGTATTTCCACTGGCATAGAAGGACCAGCCTTTTTTACTCTTTTTCCTTTATCATCGAGCATCGCTCTAACTTTTCCATAGGCTACTCCAGAAACTACTGAATCTCCAACACTAAGTGTACCCTTTTGTACTAACACTGTTGCAACTGGACCTCTTCCTTTATCTAATTTAGCTTCTATTATCGTTCCAACTGCATTCCTATTAGGATTAGCCTTTAACTCTTGCATTTCAGCTACTAATAATACCATCTCTAATAATTCATCTATTCCAATTCTTTTAAGAGCAGACACAGGAACAAATATTGTGTCTCCACCCCATTCTTCAGGTACTAAGCCATGCTCTGTTAATTCTTGTTTAACTCTATCAGGATTAGCCTCTTCTTTATCAGTTTTATTTACTGCGACTATTATTGGCACATTTGCTGCCTTAGCATGATTTAAAGCCTCTATAGTTTGAGGCATTACACCATCATCTGCAGCTACTACAAGTATTGCTATATCTGTTATTTGTGCACCCCTTGCTCTCATGGAAGTAAAAGCTTCGTGACCAGGTGTGTCTAAGAAAACAACTTTTTTATTATTTACTGTTACAGTCGATGCTCCTATATGTTGTGTTATCCCTCCTGCTTCTTTTTGAGTAACACGAGTTTCTCTTATAGCATCTAATAAAGAAGTCTTCCCATGGTCTACGTGTCCCATAACTGTAACAACTGGAGGCCTAAGCTTTAAGCTCTCCTCAGGATCCTCGCTATCTAAAAAATCGTCGTAAATTGAATTTTCCTGTTCTGTAACTTGCTTGTTTAGTTTTAATTCACAGTTAAATTCTGAGGCAACAATACTTGCTGCATCAAAATCAATTTCTTGGTTTATACCAGCCATAACTCCTAAAGCAATCAATTTAGAGATTACTTGGTTAGAACTTACACCCACCTTCTCAGCTAAATCTTTAACTATAATTTTATTATCTACTTCAATAATCTTAATCTCTTTATTAGTCAATCGTTCCTTATCCTTTTCTTTATTTACCTTAGTATTTTCTTCACGTTTTTTAGTTTTCTTAGGCTTTGAAGAAGAAGCCTTCTTTTCATAAAAATCTTCATTAGTATCATCATAACTTTCTATATCTTCATCTTCGTCTTTTTTACTAGACTCTTCTTTGATATATTCCTTAAGTAGCTCAGCTTCTTCCTTATCCACAGAGCTCATATGGCTTCCAACCTTCACATTTAATTCATCTAACTTATCCATTAATTCTTTAGTTGATATTCCTATTTCTTTTGCTAATTCATATATTCTTATTTTAGTCAAACTATGCACCCCCAATTTATTTACAGGTGGTAATTTTATCTATAATTTTTAATAAAGCTTTTGAAAATGCTTCATCATTTACTGATATCACAGAGGTGAGCCCTTTTCCAATAGACTCCCCAAGTTCTACTTTTTGACCTATTTCAAGGTATCTAATATTTTTTTGATTACATATACTCTGAAATTTAGATTTTGTATTATCTGAAGCATCTGAAGCAATAATTAACAATTTAGACTTTCTTTCTTTTAATGATTGAATACAACCCATCTCACCTGATATTATAAGCCCAGCTTTCCTACCGATACCGAGCATTGATAATAGTTTTTTCATCTACTCTATCTCCTTAAACAAGTCATCATAAATCTTGTCAGGAATTTCAACCTCTAATGCTTTATTCAGTCTTTTGGTTTTTATTGCTTTTTCTAAACAGTCACTAGTTTTGCAGATATAAGCTCCGCGTCCATTTGCTTTTCCTGTTAAATCAACAAATATCTCTCCATCTTTATTTTTAACAATTCTTATTAATTCACGTTTGGGCTTCCCCTCAGAGCAGCCTAAACATTTTCTAAGAGGTATCTTTTTCACCTTCAACTTCTATCACCCCTTAACAAGTATTAATTATCTAATTGTCCTTCGCTTTTTATATCTATTTTCCAGCCAGTTAGTTTTGCTGCAAGTCTAGCATTCTGGCCTTCTTTACCTATAGCTAACGATAATTGATAGTCAGGTACTACAATTAAGGCAGACTTTTCACTTTCATTTACATCAACCTTTATAACTTTAGCAGGGCTTAAACTGTTGGATAAAAACTCCTCAATATCCTTACTCCAATTAATTATATCGATTTTTTCGCCCTTTAACTCAGAAACAATTGCTTTAACCCTAGCACCTTTAAATCCAACACATGCTCCAACAGGATCTACATTTGGGTCTTTAGAATACACTGCAATCTTAGTTCTTGATCCTGCCTCTCTTGAAATACTATAGATATCAACAATTCCTTCTTGTATTTCTGGAACTTCAAGCTCAAAAAGTCTTTTAACAAGACCTGGGTGTGTTCTAGAAAGTAGGATTTGAGGGCCTTTAGTAGTCTTTTTAACTTCTAGAATATATGCCTTTATCCTATCTCCTTGATTGTAAACCTCACCTTGAATTTGCTCGCTTGGAGCCAATATTCCTTCTGTTTTATCTAAGTCTACGTAAACATTGTTTTTGCTAACTCTCTGAACTAATCCGGTTACAATCTCATTTTCTCTGTTGATGAATTCATCAAAGACTATTTCTCTTTCAGCCTCTTTTATTTTTTGCATTACAACCTGCTTTGCAGTTTGAGCAGCTATCCTTCCAAAGTTTCTAGGTGTAATCTCTATATTAACTATATCATTTATATCATACCTTGTGTCTATTTCCTTAGCAGCTTCTAAGCTAATTTCAAGCAAATCGTCTTCTACTGATTCAACCACTGTTTTCTTTGCATATACTTTTACTTCACCATTTTCTTTGTTTATTGCTACCTCAACATTTTGTGAAGAGCCAAAATTCTTTTTATAACCTGAAATAAGAGCTGCTTCTAATGCTTCGAATATTGTGTCTTTGCGAATACCTTTCTCTTTTTCAATTTCTTCAAGGGCCTCTATAAACTCGGCTTTCATATCCCCTTTAACCTCCCTACTAAAATTTAATAGCTAGATTAATCTTTGATATAATCTCTCTATCTATCTGAATCTTTTCTTCTTTTTCATTGATAATTATTATATTTTTATCATCAAAGCTAACTAGTTTGCCAATATACTTTTTCTTGCCATTTAGTTGCTTATACAGACTAATTTCTATATCTTTTCCAAAGCTTCTTTCTAAATCCTTGTTATTTTTAAGCGGTCTATCTAGTCCAGGTGAAGATACTTCTAAAAAATAATTTTCTTTTATAGGGTCTTTTTCATCAAGGAGAACACTTAATTCTTCACTTACTCTTTGACAGTCATCTATTGTTACTCCGCCGGGTTTATCAATAAACACTCTTAAATAAAAGTGTGGACCTTCTTTTATGTACTCCACATCAACTAATTCATAGGTAAATTTTAACAATATCGGTTCTAGCATTTCTGCAACCATATTTTCTATTGCTGCTTTTTTCATATGTTCACCTCCAAACAATTACGTTTATATTTTGCCATAAAATAGCTTAATTATTCTAAATGCATATTATAATAAAGTAAGAGTGGGAAATCCCACTCTTGCTGCATAGGTCTATTTAATTAAAGCATATCATATTTTTTTCCAAAAATCAAATATTAAATAAAGTAAGCTTACTGCTACTATATAATTCATATAAAAATATATTCTAAAGCTTCTAACATAAACATCTATACTTTTCTAATATTATTTTCCTAATCCTTTATGATCTATTTTGTACATCTATCACACCATCTTCATCACTTAATTTGCTTATTAATTCATTCTTTAAAGATATATTAGGGATTTTTATAATTAAATTCACTATTTCTATTTGTTCATCCTCTGGAACTAACTCTATATTTAAAATATGTCCGCCTAGATCTCCAATAATTTTACATATCTTTCCTAGTTGTCCTGGCTTACTAATAGCAGTTATCTTAAGATTCATGTAGTTTCTTCTTAATTTTATGTGCTTTTCAAACTTCGAGAAAGACAATAAAGTAATAAGTACTAATGATACTGTAATTATGGCGCCTAGATAAAAACCTGCACCAACAGCAATGCCTATGCAAGCTACTGCCCATAAGCTTGCAGCTGTAGTCAATCCTCTAACGGTATCGCCTTGTCTAATAATAGTTCCAGCACCTAAAAAACCTATTCCGCTTATTACCTGGGCACCAAGTCTGTCAGGTTGTAAAGATGTCTGTTCCTTAAACATATCAAAAATAAAAATAGAAGTAAGCATAACAAGTGTTGAACCTACACATACTAAAATATGAGTCCTAAGCCCAGCAGGTCTTTTTATACTTTCCCTCTCAATCCCTATAATACCTGATAATATAACTGAAAGGATGAGTCGAGTAACCACTTCTTTAATCGAAATCATTTCATCACCTATCTATAACTAGTAATAACTTTTACTATATCCCAGTACATCTTCATCCTAGAAATGAAACCTTTTATTATACCTAATTTCTCTTCTTTCATTACATGAGTAAGATTTTCTAAAATTATTTCTTTTGTTTTGATATTGTTTATCGTCACATACTTCGTTAAAGCAACTTCTACCCCATACCTTGTTATATCAATATTGGGAATACTTTCAAATAAATACCTTCTTATTGCCCTTTGACCTGATAAATATGGAGCCACCTTTTGGGCTAAATCCGTAGTAAGCCTACCATTACTAAATACTCCAATTGTCATATCAACATCTCCATTAACTACTGGAATCAATAAGTCAATTATATGTTGCTCACTAAGACCAATCAGATCTGCATCTAAAAACAATAGTATTTCTGACTGTGTGGCATTTACACCTTTATTCAAAGCTCCACCTTTACCAATATTATCTCTTAAGTCTAATATTCCTACATTATGCTTTTTTGCAATATCTACAGTTTTGTCTATAGAGCCATCGCTTACCACTATTATTTCGTCTACTAATTTAACCTTTTTTACTGCTTTAATAACGTCACCAATTGTTTTTTCCTCATTATATGCTGGTATTATAACAGTTATTGAACACATTTAACCACCTTAACTTTATCTACAAGTTTTGTCTATAATTTCTCTATTTCATAAATAAGCTCATCAAGCAACTTATCTTCGTCGACTTTTTTAATTATTTGACCTTTTTTAAATATTAGAGCTGAGCCTTTACCTCCTGCTATGCCTAAATCAGCTTCTCTAGCTTCTCCAGGTCCATTAACTGCACATCCCATAATTGCAATTTTAATAGGTTTTGAAATATTATGTATTCTCTTTTCAACTTTATTAACTAAGTCAATTAAATCTATTTGAGTTCTTCCACATGTAGGACATGAAATTATTTCTATCTTATCCTTAAGTAAACCTAAAGTTCTTAAAATCTGTTTGCCAACCTTTACTTCTTCAACTGGATTACCTGTAAGTGAAACCCTAATAGTATCTCCTATTCCCATTAGAAGCAACGAACCAATACCTATAGAAGATTTAATTGTTCCAGTCCAAGGAGTTCCTGATTCAGTTATTCCAATGTGAAATGGATATTCAATTGATTCTGCAGCCTTTTTATATGACTTTACAGTTAATGCTATATCTGTTGCTTTTAAAGAAACCTTTATGTTATTATAATTCAAGTCTTCTAATATTCTAATATGTTCTAATGCACTATATAACATAGAATCCTCATTTATCCCATTAAATTTCTCTATTATTTCCCGCTTTATAGAACCAGAATTAACTCCTATTCTTATAGGTATTTGCCTATCTTTACAAGCAAGAACTACTTCCTTCACCTTATCCTTTGAGCCAATGTTTCCTGGATTTATTCTAAGACCATCTGCTCCATTTTTTATTGCACTAAGAGCAAGTCTATAATCAAAATGTATATCTGCAACAAGTGGAATGTTAATTTCTTGCTTAATTTTTTTTATAGCTTCAGCAGCATCATTATCTGGAACAGCAACTCGTACTATATCACAACCTGTCTCTTCTAATTCCAATATTTGCTTAACTGTCCTTTCTACATCTCTTGTATCTGTATTAGTCATGGACTGAACTGTTATAGGGTTCTCTCCACCAATACCAACATTGCCTACAAAAATTTCTTTGCTTTTTCTTCTCATGGTTTCACCGCCTAGAAAATATTAAATTTTATTAAGTCTTTATAGGCTACTACTAACATTAACAATATTAAAAATACAAAGCCTATAAAGTGAATAAATCCTTCTCTCTCTGGATTTACTGGTTTACCACGAATCAATTCAAGCAAAAGGAAAACAAGTCTACTTCCATCAAGTGCAGGTATAGGTAAAAGATTAAAAAATCCTAGATTTATACTAATAAATCCTGCAACATAAAGAACGTATTGAAAGCCTGACTTAGCAGCTTCTCCAACAAGATATACTATTCCTACTGGACCTGATATGTCTCCACTACTTACTTTTCCTCTAAAAAGCATAGCTATAAATTGGAACATTAAGCCCAATATCATTATCATGTTCTGAAATCCACTTTTTATTGATAGTGGCAATGATTTAACTAATTTAGGAGTAATCCCGATAATTAATCTGTTTTCTTCTTTATTAGTTATTGGTTTCATAATAAAGTTATACTCTTTTCCATTTCTAATAACTGAAACTGTTATTTCTTCTCCATTAGAGGTGCCAATATAGTTTTTAATATCATCCCAACTATTAACTTCAGAACCATTTATGCTTTTTATAGTATCTCCACTTCTAAGCCCTGATTCATATGCAGGCAATCTCTCTGTAGCCTCATCTATAGTCGTAGTAGGTACTCCTACATTATAAGCATAAATACTAAACACTATAATAGCTAGAACAAAGTTCATTATAGCTCCTGCAGCTATAACAGCCATTCTTACTCCAATCGGCTTTTTACTAAAACTCTTTTCATCATCAGAGTGTTCGTCTTCACCTTCCATTTTTACGTAGCCACCAATAGGTAATAACCTTAAGCTATAATCTGTGTCCCCTTTATTTATTTTAAATAATCTTGGCCCCATACCAATAGCAAACTCATGTACCTTAATTCCAGAAATTTTAGCTATAATAAAGTGCCCAAATTCATGAAAAACTACAACTATAAAAAAAACAAAAATCGTCGCCAAAGCAGTTTGCAATTATAAAACACCACCTTAATTACATGTTCTACTTAGAATTTCACTTCTCGCCCATTTATCACTATCTAAAATATCATCTAGAGTAGGATTATTAATTGTAATATGGCGAGTCATTGTATTATGAATAATCTCGGGAATTTCTAAAAATTTTATTTGGTTATTTAAAAACATTTCTACAGCAACTTCATTTGCAGCATTTAGTACTGCTGGCATAGTTCCTCCAATATTAATGGCTTCATAAGCTAACTCTAAGCATGGAAAAACTTCTGTATTAGGAACTTCAAAGGACAGCTCCTTTAGACTGATAAAGTCAAGCTTTTTTAATTGGTTTCCTACTCTCTTAGGATGAGTTAACGCATATTGTATAGGTATTCTCATGTCAGGAATACCTAAATGAGCAATTATACTACCATCAATATATTCTACCATAGAGTGTATTATACTTTGAGGATGTACTATTACTTCGATTTTATCAATATTAATATCAAATAGCCACCTTGCTTCTATAACCTCGAGCCCCTTATTCATTAAGGTGGCAGAATCAATAGTTAGTTTTTTACCCATTTTCCAATTAGGATGCTTAAGAGCATCTTCTACCTTAACGTTTTCTAAATCACCTTTTTTTCGTCCCCTAAAAGGTCCTCCTGAGGCAGTCAATATTAGTTTTGAAATCTCATCTCTATTTCCACATCTTAAAGCCTGAAAAATCGCAGAATGTTCACTGTCAACTGGAATTATATCCACATTATTTCTTGAAGCTTCCCTCATTACAATTTCTCCAGCTGTTACTAATGTTTCCTTATTGGCTAGTGCAATTTTTTTACCGCATTTAATTGCTTCCAAAGTTGGAAGTAGTCCTATCATACCAACCACTGAAGTAATTACTATATCAATATCCTCTAGAACAACCGCCTCAATTAGTCCTTCAATCCCAGAGCTTACTTTTATATTATACCCTTTGAGCCTATCCTTTAAAATCTTAGATTTTTGTAAATCCATAACTACGACAAGCTTGGGATTGAATTCTAAAGCCTGTTGTTCAATCAAATCAATATTTTTATTAGTAGTTAAAGATACCACCTTATATTCTTTAGAGCTTTTTATAACATCTAGAGCTTGAGTCCCTATGGAACCTGTAGAACCTAATATACTTATTCCTATCAAAATACCACTCCTTATTTTAGACGGATGCTATTTGTCATTGTTACAGTATATTTACAAGATTATGAGAGTATTAATTTATTACTAAAATACTGGTAACAACAAAAATAGATCAATTTAAATAATATACGCATCTTTAAATAAGACTATCTCAGCACAAACAAAGTTATATAATAATATACTAAAGGTCCTGTAAAAAGTATGCTATCAAATCTATCTAAAATGCCTCCATGTCCAGGCATTATATTGCCATAATCCTTAATATTTGCTAATCTCTTAATTCTAGATGCAGCTAGATCTCCTATTTGAGCCATTATAGAACAAATTATACTTAAAATAGCGATTTTTAAAAAATTATCAAGCTTGAAGTAATAGGAAAAAGCTAAATTTAAAACTAGACTTCCAAAAATTCCTCCCAAAAAACCCTCTACACTTTTCTTAGGACTTAAATTGGGGCAGAGTTTTCTCTTCCCAAAATTGACTCCTATAAAATAAGCAAAGGTATCTGTACCCCAAGCAGTTATAAACACAATCCAAATATAAATGCTACCACCTAGTAAGGCAATATGAGAAATAAAATAAGGTATATACAAAGCTCCCATAACTGTTATAGCAATGTCACTAATCTTAACTTTTTCATTAAATACTAGAATACAAAGTAAAGATATAACATACAAGAATAGTAGTACACTAAAATAATCATTTTTATTTAAAACAATCAATAGAAATAAGCCAACAGCAAACACATAATTCATAAATAAGATAGTCTTAAGTCCGTTAATCTTCCTAACAGCCCTATCAAACTCATATAATCCAATTAAGGAAATCAGCAAAACAGAAAGATTCAATAATTGACCTCCAACTAGAACTACAGTAAAAAGAATAATCAATCCTATTAAACCTGAAATAATTCTAATTTTCATAGCTATTCACCTAAATTCCTCCAAATCTCCTTTTTCTACTTTGGTATTCAATTAAAGATTTATAAAGCTGCTCGGTATTAAATTCTGGCCAATAAACGTCTGAAAAAACAAATTCCGTGTAAGCAACTTGATAAAGCAAAAAGTTACTTAGACGCTTTTCTCCACTTGGCCTTATTAGTAAGTCTGGATCAGGTTGATTTCTTGTAAAAAGGTAGTTCTTAAATACTTCTTCATTTATTTCATCTAAAATTACATCCCCACTTCTTACATCTTTAATTAATGACTTAATTCCGTTAACGATTTCGTTTCTGCCACCATAATTCAAAGCAATATTAAGATTCATTTTATCATTGTTTTTAGTTTTTTCTACTGCCTTTTTCACTTCTTCCCTAGGTAAAGCAGGTAGGTCATCTATATTGCCTAAGATGTTTATTTTTACATTATTTTTATGTAAAGTAGTAAGCTCTTTTTTAAGATACTCAACTAGCAGTTTCATTAGTGTATCGATTTCTTCCTTGGGACGTCCCCAGTTTTCTGTTGAAAAAGCATAAAGAGTTAAGTAGGGTATTCCAAGATTTCCAGCAGCTTCAACAATTTCCTTTACTCTTTCAACACCCTCTCTATGGCCTGCTGTTCTAGGAAGTAACCTTTTTCTAGCCCATCTACCATTACCATCCATTATTATAGCTACATGCTTAGGTAACTTATCCATATCAATTTTGCTCAACAAAGTATTCGTATTTATTTCATCTCTGCTCATACTATTACCTCCATATACAGTTTAACTACTAAAAACCCCTTCTTTACATAAGAAGGGGTTAAAAGTAGCTAACTACAACAGTAATGATACTTCCAGTATCAGTACATCTAACTATTCTTGGCTCAAATAGTAAAGGTTCTTTGAGCTTTCTATCCGCTGTTGTCCCTTTAATCTCTATTTTATTGCTACTTTGCTTTTTCAGAAGATTTAAACCTTCTTCCAGTGGAAACCCTATTATATCATACTTACTCAATAAGATTATACCTCCATAAGTTCTTTCTCTTTCTGAACTAGTAGGTTATCGATTTCTTCTATATACTTATCTGTAATTTTTTGCATTTGCTCTTCTGCTTGTTTTTGCTCATCTTCAGTTATCTCAGATGCTTTTTGTAGCTTTTTAATTTGATCATTAGCATCTCTTCTACCATTTCTAATAGCTATTTTAGCAGTTTCTGCAACTTTTTTTACTACCTTAATTAATTCCTTTCTTCTCTCTTCTGTTAACTGAGGAATAACTAGTCGAATCACTTTTCCATCTACGGAAGGGTTTAATCCTAAATCTGATTTCAAAATTGATTTTTCTATTTGTGAAATAACACTAACATCCCAAGGCTGAATCACTAGTAGCCTAGGCTCTGGTGCTGAAATGTTCGATATTTGATTTAGTGGTGTTTGAGTTCCATAATAATCAATAGTGATTCTGTCTAATAGAGTTGGATTTGCTCTTCCTGCTCTTATACTATTAAGTTCCTCTTTATAAGCCTTAATAGTTTTTTTCATCTTTTCTTCTGTTTGCTTATGAATGTCTAGATACATAATTATTCCTCCTTTACATGTGTTCCAATTTGGTCTCCCTTAATAATTCTTACAATATTATTAGCATCATCAATGCCAAAAACAATTAAAGGTATTTTATTATCCATACACAAAGATGTAGCAGTAGAATCCATAATTCCTAATCCTAAATTCAAAATATCTATATATTTCAATTTATCAAATTTTTTTGCTTCAGAATTTAGATAAGGATCAGAATCATAAACTCCATCTACTCCTTTTTTTGCAAGTAAAATAACTTCAGCTTCTATTTCAGCAGCTCTCAACGCAGCAGTAGTATCAGTAGAAAAATAAGGATTGCCAGAGCCACCAGCAAAGATTACAACTCTACCTTTTTCTAAGTGTCTAATAGCTCTTCTTCTTATATAAGGTTCTGCAATTTGTCTCATTTCTATAGCTGTCTGAACTCTTGTTAAAACACCTATCTTTTCTAAAGCATCCTGTAAGGCAAGTGCATTAATGGTAGTTCCTAGCATTCCCATATAGTCAGAGGTTGTTCTATCCATTCCCTCAGAACTTCTTCCTCTCCAGAAGTTGCCTCCTCCCACTACTATAGCCACTTGAACCTTCATCTCTTGTATTTTTTTTATTTCTTCAGCGATTCTTATAATAGTGTTTTCATCGATACCAAAACCTTTTTCTCCTGCTAATGCTTCACCGCTAAGTTTTAGAACAATTCTCTTATATTTGGGTTCTATCATGTAAACACTCCTAGCATAAATATTCTACATCATATCAAAAACACCTTCAAAACTAGTAAAAAAAGTTAATCAAAAGCTTGAATTATTTACTTAAATGGAGAACACTTTGTGTTCTCCATTTAATTAGCCATTGATTTGCTTAGCTACTTCTTCTGCAAAGTTTTCTTCTCTTTTTTCTAGACCTTCGCCAACTTGGTATCTAACAAATCTTCTTATTTTAATGTTTTCACCTATCTTAGCTATTTTTTCAGCTAAAAGATCTTTTACTATAACGTCAGAGTCTTTAATGAATGGTTGTTCTAATAAACATACCTCTTTATAGTATTTTTCAATTCTTCCTTCAACCATTTTTTCAGCAATATGCTCAGGTTTCCCTTCGTTTAATGCTTGTTGTTTTAATATTTCTCTTTCTTTCTCTATTTCACTTTGTGGAACTTCATCTACAGATACATATTTAGGATTTGCAGCTGCCACTTGCATAGCCATATCCCTAACAAAAACCCTAAATTCCTCATTTTTTGCAACAAAATCTGTTTCAGTATTAACTTCAATTAGTACACCAATTCTGCCTCCATGTATGTATGCCTCTACAATACCTTCGGATGCAATTCTTCCAGCTTTTTTAGCAGCCTTAGATAGTCCTTTTTCTCTAAGCAAATCAATTGCTTTTTCAATATCTCCGTTAGTTTCTTCTAAAGCTTTTTTACAATCAAGCATTCCTACACCTGTTCTTTCTCTTAATTCCTTAACCATTCCTGCTGATATAGCCATTTTATATGCCTCCTTTTAATTAAAAAAAGTAAGAGCAGTAAGGGAAAAATTCCCCTATAACCCTTACCTTTATGATTACTCTTCTATTTGCTCGCCTTGTTTACCTTCTAAGACAGCATTAGCAATTGTTTCAGTAAGTAGCTTAACAGCTCTTATTGCATCATCGTTTCCTGGAATTACAAAATCAACTTCGTCAGGATCGCAGTTTGTATCAACGATGCCTACTACAGGTATTCCAAGTATCCTAGCTTCTTTAACTGCAATTTTTTCTTTTCTAGGATCTACAACAAATAATGCATCTGGAATTCTTTGCATATTCTTAATGCCGCCAAGGAATTTCTCTAATCTCTCGGCTTCATGTCTTAATTTGATGACTTCTTTCTTAGGAAGAACATCAAATGTCCCATCTTCCTCCATTTTTTCTAATTGTTGAAGTCTTTCTATTCTTTTTCTTATTGTTTTGTAATTTGTTAGCATTCCCCCAAGCCATCTTTGGCTTACAAAATGCATGCCACATCTTTTTGCTTCGCTCTCAATAGACTCCTGTGCTTGTTTCTTTGTACCAACAAAAAGAATTTCTCCACCATTAACTGCTACATCTTTAATAAAATCATATGCTTCTTCTACTTTAACAACAGTTTTTTGTAAATCAATAATGTAAATTCCATTTCTCTCAGTAAAGATATATTCAGCCATTTTGGGGTTCCATCTTCTTGTTTGATGACCAAAATGTACTCCTGCTTCTAAAAGACTTTTCATAGAAATAACTGACATGCTTTTCACCTCCCTTTGTTTTTCCTCCACCCTTTTCACCTCCATAGAGCACCATAGTGGCACAACCCTAAAGATCAAAGAGTGTGTGTAGTTTCACCTTATGTAGTATAACATACCAAGTGTGATTTGGCAATAAGTTTTTTTAGTATTAAGGATACTGTACTATATTCTGCATTAACTACATCTTTTATACAATATTTTCTTAATTACTTTTCTTATTATGAAATTTTAAAATTATTTCTACTTCTCTAATACCCTTCTCAGTAATTCTGGCTATTTCTTCAACTCTTAGACCTGACTTGTACAATTCAACAATCTTATCATAATTATCCTTCGAATTATTCTCTATTAACTCTTTTGGATTGTCGTGATTATCGCTGATATTACTATTTTCCTTTATGAAAGTCAAATCTTTTCTATTAAAAACTAAACTAGAATTTGTACTTTCTGTTAAATCTTCACTCATTATATTGTTAATATCATTTAACATCTCTTCAAAGTTCATTGTATGTTCAACTGGTTGAGAGTTTGTTTCATTAATATCATTTATTAATTCAATTTCTTCTAAATTAATTGCTTTTTTTCTATCATTAGAAAATATAGCTATGGATGCTATAACTATTAAAAGTAAACCTAATATTAAAATAAAGGCATTCATTTTACACCTCATTAGATTTTAATATCAATTTTAGTTCCTATTGTCTCGCTTAATATAGCTTTTTCTTTTTTATCTATGTTCTTGTCATTTTTATCTTGAGAAGTCATACTCTCATTTTCTTCAAACTTATTATACTTGTTTCTTTTTTGTTCTTTATTACTTTTTTGTTCTTTATTGATTTTTATTTTATAAACTTTATCTGTTGTGTTAACCTTTTTTAATTCCCTTTTAAATTTCTTATTTTGCATTACGGTTTGATCTTGAACAAAAAATCTTTGCTTGTTATTTTCTACCTGCTGTACTTTTGAAATTAACTGTGCATTAGGAACTTGGTTATTTAAATCAATTGGTCTCATAAAATAACCTCCTAAATATTAAAAATCATATGGACCAATTTTTATTTCATTATTTTCTATATATAGAGTACAATGCTTTATTTCATCTCTTATAAACATAGTGCTATTACCTATAACAACTTTTACACCTGGATAAATAACGTTTTCAACTTTAATTTTACCTCTGGATAATGAATCTATCTGCTTTAATATATATGCCATTTCTTTTTTATGACTTTCAAGATTCTTTACAAGTATAGCTCTTGCTTGAACTACTTTGTTTAATGTTTTTTCTTTTTCTTCTGTCAACTCACCGTTTTTCGACATTCTATTAAATAAGGCAATAGATTGGTCAAATTTTTTTATATTACTTTCAATTTCTTCAATCTCACCCTTTATTGCATCGTGCTTGCTTCGTAGATTTGGGTATACTCCTACCTCCAAAACTGTTGCTGTTGCCATAGTTGATCCAATAGTTTTGGCTACGATTTCAGTTGCAGCCTTACAGGTTCCTCCAACAATTAAACCTTTTTTCCCAGTTACTTTTATGCTACCATTACTAATTACTTCACTATGCATTATTGCATCTGAAATTATGTCACTATCAGCTTCTAGGAAGCTATTTTCGATGTATCTAGCAACAATAGTTCCTTTAGAAAAAAGTTTACCTTTGTTATACCCCTGGATTCCTCTTTTTAAAATGATATTTCCAAGACTACTTACTTTAGCTCCTTCAACAACTCCTTCAATCTCTACGTCACCATCTGCATTTACTTCAAATCCTGTTAATACATTCCCTTTGATTTTGATTGTACCATTGAAATTTATGTTACCTGTAGAATTGTCGATATTTCCTTTTACTTCAAAAACTTCCTTTACCATTACTTTGTTATCTTGTATACATACTTGTCCATCTTTTTCAGCTATTAAGTTCTTACCGTCTTCAGAAACTTTTACATTTTTACCATATCTAAATTCTTTCTTTTTACCTTTTTTCCCTTCTATAGTCTTCCCATATACTGTGTTCCCTTGTTTCCCATCTGTTGGTAGAATTAGCTCAGCAAGAATATCTCCTGCTCTTACATTATGGATTATATCGAGATTTCTAAAATCTACACTACCATCTTCTAAAACACGTGGAGTAGTATCTATTGTCACAGGAAAAAAGTATTTTATATAACCGTCTTCCCCATCAATAGCCTTTTCTCCCTCTGCAATTAAAGTTTTGCTATTATAGCATTTTTCATTTATAACCTTCTTTAATAGATTGACATTTAATCCGTACTTGACGCAATCCTGTACTTTTTCAAAAGCTTCGTCAACACTAATATCTTTTCCACCAGAAGGAGGTATTAAAGTAATAAAAGCACATAAACCATCATTTGAAATATCAATCTTTAATTCTGCATCTAATAATACTTCTTCCTGTTTTGGTGCAATTTTAAATCTACTCTTTTCTTTAGAATTTATCGCTTCCTCTATTGCGCTAATATCTATGTTATCTATTTTCTTCTTTCTAATAAACTCCAGTGCCTGCCTAGAATTAGACTGAAAAGTATCTCTATCTAAAATATTAAGGTATACACCATCATCTAAGTACTCAATTCTATAAAATGAGCTTTCAATTGATTTGTTTTTATCCATTTTAATTAATTGCTTAGCTAATTCTACATCTCTGTCTAAAAGTCTTTCTTCTCTACTAGAATGATTTAGTGTTAATTTAACTTTATAATTTCTAATTGATACTCCCATTAGAGTTTTTCCTTTTTCTAATACCTCGACTTTTACTTGTTCTCTATCCGCATTTAATTTTTTCAGTCCCTCATCTATTAATATATTTAGGTCCTTACCTTCTAAAATAATAAATTTCTGAGACATATTACCACATCCTAATAGTTATTATTATATAATCCCTTTTGACGCTAATAGGTTTTTAAGTGATAGAATAGCTTTGCTATGTAGCTGAGATATCCTCGATTCAGAGACTTCTAATACACTTGCAATTTCTTTATATGTTAATCCTTCATAATAATATAAAGAAATCACAATTTTCTCCTTCTCAGTTAAATTCTCTATAGCCTCTTTAAGTAAAAATTTTAGCTCTTTATTTTCGAATATTCTCTCTGGGCTATCTAGATCACTTAAGTTGTCATACGTTTCTCCTTTATTAATCAAAGCTTCCTCTAAAGAAACTATATTTAATGTTGAAATCTCAGAGAGTATGCTTTCAACTTCAGTTTCAGTTGTTTTTAACTCAAATGCTATTTCTTTAGTAGTAGCACTTCTTCCAAGTCTATTCTCTAATATATTTATTGCTCTTTCCATTTCCTTAGCTTTTTTTCTTAAACCCCTTGGAATCCAATCCAATTTTCTTAAATTATCAATAATTGCACCTCTAATTCTGATTTGCGCATAGGTCTCGAACTTTAAATCTCTGTTAATGTCGAATTTATCAATAGCATCTATAAGTCCAAATATTCCAAATCCAACTAAATCCTCGTACTCAACATTTCCACCATAAAAATTATACATTCTGCCGGCAACTATCTTAACTAATTGAATATATTTTTCAATCAAGACCTGCTTATAACTTAAATCTTTAGTTTCTTTATAATTCCTCCATAACATGTCAATTGCCATATTGTCACCTCCAAAAAGGTGGTATAAAACTATCTATATACTTTTAGTACCGTGTCCTATGGTTTTAATTAATAAACTTCCGTCTTGACTATCTAATTCAATTGTTCTTCCATAATTTCCTCCAGTATCTTCAGCAATTATTTTTACATCAAGCTCTTGTAATTTTTTTCTTGAGGCAATTACATTTCTTTCTCCTATTCTCAAAATATCAACATTAGAACCAAATGAAAACATTTGAGAACCTCCCGCAAGTTTTGCAACTAAATATCTTCTATTTGCTCCTAATAGGAGCATTTCTTTTAACAGTTCCTCAATTGCAGTATCAGCAAACTTTGCTTTGTTACTATTATTTTTTATCTCTAAGCTAGATGGTAGCATAATATGTGCTAATCCTGCTATCTTATTAACTTTATCATATAAGGCAATTCCCACACAGGAGCCAAGGCCTAAAGTAGTTAAAATACCTGTAGATTTTATTGCTTTATAGTCTGCCATCCCTACCTTAACTATTTCCATTACCCAATTACCCCTAGACTTTTTAGTATTTTTTCAAAAGAGCCAACCTCTGGAATTAAAAATAAATCTCCCGTTATTTGCTTATTATTTTCTACGAATTGTGTTTCTATAAAAATAACATGTTCTCCAATATGACCGAACTGAACTGCAGGTACACTTAAAATTGCAGCAGCCATATCTACACAAATAGATGGAATAGACAATTTTAAATTTAATCCTGTTAATGCACTTAATGAGTTAATATATGAAGCTGAAAGTATGTTTCCAACCTCAGATAAAGCAGACATATCCATTTCATCTAATTCACTTTTTGTACTATGCTGAATTAATATCTAAAACAAACATAATATTTCCTTCTATTTCATCAGTCATATTAAAATATATGCCAACTACTGGAGTTTCACTATCACCTAGTATTTCTCCTACATCCTTGAATTCTAATATTTTTACTTGTGGTACCTTCATATCAACTTTTTTATCGATCATAGAAGCTAGTGCTGTAGCTGCATTACCTGACCCAATATTTCCTAATTCTTTTAGAACGTCTAATAAAATGGAATTTAAGTTGTTTAAATCCATATTCATTCACTCCTAACTAACCTGTCCCATGTCTTTTATCCCAATAACCTGCTCAATGTCTATTAGAATTATTAGCTTACCATCCTTTTTTCCAATTCCTTTGATGAAGCCTTCCATCACACTATCTTTCACAGCAGGTGGATTATCTATCTCTTTAGAATTTATTTCCATTACTTCTGAAGATGAGTCTACCAGTAAACCAATCTCTAGATCATTAACAAAAACAATTATTATCCTAGAGTTAGAATCTACCTCTTTCTGAGATAATTCAAACCTCAATCTTAAATCAATTACAGGTACTACTTCTCCTCTAAGATTGATCACTCCTTTTACATATTCAGGTGAATTTGGTACTCTAGCAAAGTACTGCATTCTTTCTATTGATTTTACATTAGCAATATCTATTCCATAGTGCTCTTCGTCCATTTTAAAAACCACATACTTCAAATTATCATTTGAATTAGTCATATTTTGCCCTCCTCTTCTCTAGAATAGAGAATTAACATCTAAAATAAGGGAAATCTGTCCGTTACCCAATATTGTAGCTCCGGCTAAATATGGTATTCCCAATAGAAACTTCCCTAGCGATTTAATTACGATTTCCTGCTGACCTATTAGCTTGTCTACTATTAATCCAGCTTCTTTATCACCTTTTTTAACTACCACCATTGTTGTTTCATCGAATTCAGTGGAATCTTGTATTCCTAAAACCCTATTAAGCCTAATTATTGGGAGTGTGGAATTTCGGAATAATACTACCTCTTGATTTTGAATTTTTCTAATTTCACTCATCTTAACAGGTGTAATTTCTCTTATAGAACTTAGCGGTAAAGCATATATTTCTTCTTTCAAATTTATTAGGAGTGCTGGTATAATGGCAAGTGTTAAAGGTAATCTTATGCTAAACTTACTACCCTTGTATTGACTTGTCTCAACTTCTACAATTCCATTTATAGATTCAATTTTATTTTTTACTACATCTAAGCCTACGCCTCTGCCTGAAACATCTGAAACTGATTCAGCTGTACTAAAGCCTGGCATGAACAATAAATTGACTGCCTCGTTGATAGTTAAGTCGCTGGCTTCTGACTGTGTTAGTAACCCCTTATCCACAGCCTTTTTCTTAACCTTCTCTACATTAATACCGGCGCCATCGTCTTCTAGTTCTATTACTACGTTATTACCGTCAGGATATGCTTTAAGTATTATTTTACCTACTGTTGGTTTTCCTCTTTCTCTTCTCGTTTCTGGATCTTCTATTCCATGGTCAAGTGAGTTTCTAATAAGATGAATAAGTGGATCTCCTATTTCATCGATTATTGTCCTGTCTACTTCAGTTTCTTCTCCAGACATTTCTAGTTCTATTTCTTTACCTAGCTCTTTCGCAAGATCTCTTACCATTCTTGGAAATCTATTAAATACTCTTTCTATTGGAACCATTCTTACTTTCATTACTGCATCATGTAGGCTTGTTGTTATCCTCTCTAAGTATTCAATTGTTTCGTTTAAATTACTTCTTTCAACATTACCTGTGTCTTCAAGTCTAGTCTTTATTATTATAAGCTCACTTACTAAATTCATTAAATTATCTAATCTATCAATATCAACCCTAACAGTTTTACCAATTATATTAGTAGTAGTTTTTTTCTTCTCATTAGTAAGCTTTTTGCTTTCTAAGTTTATATCACTATTATATTCATTACTTGTTGCTAATGTCTCATGAGAACCAACATCTATTGAAGTGTCTTCAGCAACACCTGATGGCTCAAATATTATTTCTTCAACCTCTACTTTTTCTACTTCGGAAATCATTAGTACGTCATTCTTTATCTCTTCTTTTGACTTTTTAGTAACCAAAACCACTGTAAATTTTTTATCAAACTTCTCGTCTTCTATATCTTCAGTTGATGGAGATGAATAAACTATTTCTGAATAAGATTCTAATGTATTGAAAACTATGAATGCTCTAGCTGACTTAAGTAAACAGTTATCACTTAACTTAACTACGATATTATAAGCATCCATACCTTCACTATTTGCCTTCTTGATTGCATTAATAACATACTCATCTAAATCCAACTTAACATGTTTGTCTTTATTAGCAGCAGAATTCCTATCTGGTTCCAAATTTCTACAATTTAACTTGTCATTAAGTTGCTGAATTAAAGCAGTGTCATCTTGCTCCCCTTCTTTTCCGTTACTTACGATATTACTAATATGATCATCTAGAACATCAAAACAAGAAAATAATAAGTCTACTATCTCTGAGCAGATAGATAATTTATCGCTTCTAACAGCATCAAGCAAATTTTCCATTTCATGGGTTAGATTAGCAATTTTATTGAATCCCATGGTTCCTGACATTCCTTTTATAGTATGTGCAATTCTAAATATTTCGTTAATTAGATCCTTGTCATCAGGATTTTTTTCTAAATTTAATAGATGGTCATTCAAAAACTGTAAATGCTCTTTAGATTCTTCTATAAACATATCAAGATACTGATTCATATCCATATTCTACACCCCCAGTATACTTATAATTTCATTACTTATTTCATTTAATGGTAGTATTTTATTTACACAACCATTATTTATGGCTGATTTGGGCATACCATATACTATACTACTTTCTTCATCTTGTGCTATTGTATAGCCTCCACTGTCAAAAATGCTCTTCATTCCATTAGCTCCATCAGAACCCATTCCTGTCATAATAATTCCTATTTTATTATAATTTTTTATTTCTGCAACTGATTTCATCATTACATCAACAGAAGGTCTATGTCCTGATACTACAGCATCTTGGTTAAGTCTTAATATTACCCCATCTTTTTCCTGATGTGCAGTCATATGGTAGTTACCGGGAGCAATATAGCAATGTCCTCTAAGTAATCTTTCACCATCTTCAGCTTCCTTTACTCTTATATTAGACATGGAATCCAGTCTAGAAGCTAAAGATTTAGTAAAACCTTTAGGCATATGCTGCACCACCAGAATACTCCCATTGATATTGGCAGGAATTTGTGGAATTACTAACTGTAATGCCTTAGGTCCTCCTGTTGAAGTTCCAATAGAAATAATATATTCTGATTCTTTTTCTTTGGACGAGAAATGTCTATGTATTTTCTTTGGTCTTGTTAAAGTAGTATTAGATTTTGAGTTTCTTTTAACCTGTGCGGCAATTTTAACCTTTTCTATTAGTTTATGCTTTTCTTCCTCGTTATTCAACTTAAATATATTAGTAGGCTTAGTTACAAAATCAAATGCACCGATCTCTAATGCTTTTATTGTAGAGTCAGCACCACTTACAGTAAGACTACTCAACATAATTACTGGAATATTATACAACCTCACTATTTCACGTAGTGTGGATATTCCATCCATTATTGGCATTTCAATATCTAGAGTAATTACATCTGGAGTAACATCGTTTAATTGCTTAAGTGCATCTTGCCCATTTTTTGCAGTCCAAGGAACATCAATATCCTTGTCTTCTTTGAGTGAGTCTGATATTATTTTTCTCATAAAGGCAGAGTCATCGATTACCATTACCTTAATAGTCATTGAAATCAATCCTTTTTTTCCTCAGTTCTCTTTCTTGTTCAAATATATATTTCACAATTGCATCCCTTTCATAATTATCAATATCCAAAAACTTAACTCCTATTTCATATTTGTACTTATAAGCATTGTTTTTAGCTTTGGATACTCTTATAACTTCACCTATGGTACTAACTTCCACATCTTTAATAATAAAGTTAATTCGTATTTTATCTCTTTCTCTATGTTTAATGTTTGAAAAGAGCTTCAGTCCACCTCCACTAATATCTCCAGTTATACATATCTCTTTCTCAGTTTCTATATCATTACCATTCTCTATATCATATACTTGTTCCGCATTGTACTCTTTTTCAACCTCTAATGATATAGGCAATCTAAAATAGTTACGATCTTGTATTTTAACAATTTCATTGAGCCTTTCAACCTTTAATTTATAGATTCCTTTCTCCCACACTTCTTTTACTAGTGCTCTAAAAACAAACTTGCCAATTCTTTCCTTATAATAGTTTACAACTATAACAGAATTGAGTTCAACATGTATGATAGTACTCCTTCTAATTGGTCCAGCTATTACATATTCTTTTTCATTTAGAATGTCTAGTATTTGACTACTATATTGTCTTGGTGGGTGTTCTGCTTTCATAATGTAAATTTTATCTCCAACCTTTAGTTCAGACGAATCCATATTCACTTACGCATATCCCCCCTTAAACTTTACTTAATTATTATAGTGCAAGATGTTATTGAGTTCTATTGTTAATGAAAAAAGCCTTAAATCTACTTAAAAAACTCTGAAAATTGCTTTTTTCATTTTCAATAGAGGTTCCTATGATTTTAGTAGCTATACTATTAATGTTTCTTGACATAGTCGAATTAGGAAAAAGGGTTATAAATGGTTGCTGATTCTTTACAGCTTCTTCTACTTGCTTACTTTTTAGTATATACCCTAAATTTTCTATTTTTGTACTCAAAAATTTACTTGATGCTGCACTTATCTTTTCAAAAACGCTAAGAGCTTCTTTAGAGTTTTCCGCCTTATTCACTACTAATTTAAGTTTATTATTATACCCTTTAATTCTCAACGCCTTTATAAGAGCATATACATCAGTTAATGAAGTAGGTTCAGGTGTTGTTATTAATATAACCTCATGGGCTGCTGCAACAAAGCCCATAACAATTTCTGAAATACCTGCACCAGTGTCAATTAATATATAATCAAAACGACTTTCCATTTCTATTATTTGCTTTTTTAAGTGCTCTAGACTTTCATCATTTAACTGCACCATATTATATAGTCCAGAGCCTCCTGCAATTATTTTAATTCCATTTGGTCCATCAGTAATTACATCAGTAATTTTCTTATTCTTTGTCAATACGCTGCTTATAGTTTCTTTAGGAAATATACCTAACAAAACATCAATATTGGCAAGGCCTATATCTGCATCAATAACTAAAACGCTATAACCAAAATTGCTTAGTGAAATAGCAAGGTTGATTGTAAAGTTGGTTTTGCCTACTCCTCCCTTACCACTGGTTACAGCCATGACTCTTGTATTGCTAGTTCTTTTTTGATTATCATTATTTTGATCATAATTATTTGATTTTCTTAGTAACTGTCTTAGTTTTTCTGCTTGATCATGCATAGCTAGATACTCCAATCAAACATTTGCTCAGTTTATCCATATTAGGTATCTCAATATCATCTGGAACGTTTTGACCAGTAGTTAAATATGATACTGGATAATTAAAATAGAATTTTGTATTTAAAATATTCCCCAAATTAAGCGCCTCATCTATTTTACTAAATATTATCTTAAAGTCTGCAATAAAACTATATCTATTTAATACATCCCTAATAGTTTCAAAATCAGTAGTTGCATTTATGACAAGATGTATCTCTTTATTGTTTACTGAGTTAATTAACTCCATTATTTCGTTCATTTGCTCTTCATTTTTATGACTTCTTCCAGCAGTATCTACAAGGATAATGTCCTTATCTTTAAAGTTCGACAACGACTTATAAATATCCTTTATTTCATACACTACTTTTATAGGGATATTCATAATTTCAGAGTATACTTTTAACTGCTCGACAGCAGCAATACGATAAGTATCAGCAGTAATCAACCCTACATCATGGTTTTGAGTTATAGAAAAATTTGCAGCTAATTTAGCTAGTGTAGTAGTTTTTCCAACTCCCGTTGGACCTATAAAAAATATAATCTTTTGTTTTCCATCATAAGTAATAGGTGAAGACTCTCCTAAATAATCTCTAATGCTGTATAGAATAATTTCTTGAACCTGTATACTGTCCTTATTAGTTATGTTTATTTGTTGATTTATTTTATCTAAGATCTGAAATGCAACCTCCTTATTAACTCCATTATCTATAAGAGAGTCGTAATAATTAGAGAACACCTCAGGCAGTTCATTCTTTTTAGTATCTAATGTATTAGCTACTTTTTCAACTATAGTTCTTATTCTCTTAATCTCATCCTCTAAATGATCTTTATTCTTTAAAGAATGACTTTTATTTACATTAATATAGTTGTCTTTTGTCATATTAGGAAAATTAGAGAGATATTCTTTTTCCATATTTTTTTCTTCAATAGCTGCTACTACCTCTATTAAATTTCTTTTAAAAAAACCCATTAAACCTGGTTGTTTAATGCTTCTGGTATGTAAGATTATTGCATCTGAACCTAGTTCTTTTTTTACCTTATCCATTGCCTCCTGAGTTGAGCTACCTAAATATCTCTTAATTTTCATTATATAGTCACCATCCCTATAGATTGAACTTCAACAGAAGAGTCAATTTCATTATAAGATAAAACAATTAAGTCTCTTGTTAATTGCTCTGTCAACCTTTTCAAGTAAATTCTTACAATAGGCGCAGTTAAAATAATTGGTTGTAATCCAATAGAGGTCATTTTCTCTACATTTATTACTATTTTGTTTAAAATACTCTGAACTTTATTAGGTTCAATTGCTAAATATGAGCCTGTTTCTGTCTGGTTAATTGATTCCATTATTAGTTGCTCTAATTCACTATCTAGTGTTATTACTTTAATTTTATTATCCTCCACATATTTTTTAGTAATATACCTTGATAGCTTTTGTCTGACATACTCTGTAAGCATATCAGCATCTCTAGTAACAGATGCGTAATCTGCTAAAGTCTCTAAAATTGTTACCATATCTCTAATAGAAATTTGCTCTCGTAATAAATTCATCAGCACTTTTTGTATCTCTCCAATTGATAAAAGCTTAGGAGTTAGCTCTTCAACTAAGGCAGAATGTTCCTCTCTAACATTATCTATTAGTACCTTCACATCTTGCCTACTCAAAAGTTCACAAGCATTCCTTCTAATAATCTCTGTAAGATGAGTTGCTATTATTGACGGTGGATCTACAACAGTATAACCTAAGACTTCAGCTTTTTCTCGTTCTTGCTCTGTTATCCACTTAGCAGGTAAACCAAAAGCTGGCTCTATTGTATCTATCCCAACAATATCGCCCTGTGATGTTCCTGGATCCATAGCTAAATAGTGATCAAAAAGCACTTCACCTTTTGCTATCTCTACACCTTTTATCTTGATTATATATTCATTAGGGTTAAGCTGAATATTATCACGTAGTCTCACTATAGGTACCACCATTCCAAGATCTAAAGCAATTTGTCTCCTTATCATAACAATTCTATCCAACAAATCTCCGCCTTGGTTTATATCTGCTAAAGGTATTATACCATAGCCAAATTC
Organism: Proteiniborus sp. DW1; assembly: GCF_900095305.1. NCBI lineage: Bacteria > Bacillati > Bacillota > Clostridia > Eubacteriales > Proteiniborus > Proteiniborus sp. DW1. The sequence continues at coordinate 65,145 of NZ_FMDO01000036.1, forward strand.
TAGTTCGATATCTTCTACCTTTAATAAGGTCATTACATTCTCAGGCTTCCTTATTTCATCTATTTCAGCAGATTGAGAGATTTCAATTTCTTGACTCTCATCTTTTCTCTTATTGGCATTCATAGTATAACCAACGAATAAAAATATGGCTCCTAGAATAAGATAGGGTAAATTAGGTAAAGGAGTCACTATTCCAATAAAAGATATAACTCCACCAACTATATACATTAAAGTTGGATTATTACCAAAAAGTTGAACTAATATGTCTTGTCCAAGATTTGATTCTGATCCAGCTCTAGTAACTACAATACCCGTAGCCGTTGAGATTAAAAGTGCTGGGATTTGACTTACCAATCCGTCTCCTACTGTTAACATAGTATATTTAACCAATGCATCTCCTATAGGCATATTCTTAACTATAACACCTATAATTAATCCAGCAGTGATATTAATTAATGTAATGATTATCCCTGCAATAGCATCTCCCTTAACAAATTTACTTGCTCCATCCATCGCACCATAAAAATCTGCCTGCTGTTGAATTTCTTTTCTTCTCTTTTTAGCATCCTGTTCTGTAATCAAACCTGAGTTTAAGTCCGCATCTATAGACATTTGTTTTCCTGGCATAGCATCTAAGGTAAACCTAGCAGCAACCTCTGCCACTCTCTCAGAACCTTTAGTTATAACAATAAAATTGATTATTACTATAATAAGGAAAATAATGAGACCTACAAAGACATTCCCTTGTATAACAAAGTTACCAAAGGCTTCAATTACGTCCCCTGCCTGTCCTTCGCTTAATATATATCTAGTAGTAGATATATTTAATGCTAGTCTAAATAATGTAGTAATCAATAATAGCGAAGGAAATATAGAAAACTGGAGTGCATCCTTTGTATACATTGAAATTAAAAGAACAAGTAAGGCTAGTGAAATATTAAAACTTAGTAAAACATCTAAAGCTCCCATAGGAACTGGTATAATTATTATCATAATAATAGCAATTATTGCTAATGCTACGAAAATATCTCCGCGTTTCATAAAATCCTCCTTTTAGTACTTAAGGCTATAAACATAAGCAAGTACCTCTGCTACCGCTTGATAAAGCTCTTCTGGAATTATTTGACCAATTTCAACAGTATTATATAGAGTCTGAGCAAGAGGCTTGTTTTCAACGGTAGGGACCCCATGTTTTTTAGCTATATCTTTAATATTTTTTGCAATCAAATCTGCTCCTTTAGCTAACACATAAGGTGCCTCGTACATTTCCTTATCATATTTTAAAGCTATGGCAAAGTGAGTAGGGTTTGTAATAATAACATCTGCCTTAGGAACATCTTGCATCATCCTTCTCATTGCCATTTGTCTTTGTTTCTCTTTTATCTTTGATTTTATTTGAGGATTACCCTCAGTTTGCTTATATTCTTCTTTAACTTCCTGCTTAGACATTTTTAAATTCTTTTCATAATCCCACCATTGATAGCCATAATCAAAAATTGCCAAAATCAGCAAAGCAATTCCAGACCTAATTCCTACATTAAACACAATACCACCAATATATGTTACAATACTCTCAATGCTTAGCTCTAAAAGCTTAAAAATATTGTATATCTCACTTATTGCATATTTATATATTAAATATCCAATTACAACTATTTTAAAAATAGATTTTAGTAACTCTACTAAAGAACGTTTTGATATTATCTTTTTGAATCCTTCTATTGGATTTAATCTGCTTAGCTTAAACTCTAGTGTTTTCGTGGTAAATAAAAAGCCTAACTGCAAGTAGCTTGCTGCTACTCCAAATATCAATATAAAGCCAGTTATAGGACCAACTACAATCACCATGATACCAACTATTCTCATCATCAATATGCTGATATCTCCAGTATTAAACATGTCAGATTTCAAAAAGTATTCCTTATAAAAACTATTCGAAAAAGATAATAAATTACTAAGCATATGGTTCCCAAATATTCTTAAACATAGAAAAGAAACAATTACTATTATTGCTGAATTAATTTCTTTACTTTGAAGCACTTGTCCTTTTTCTCTAGCTTCCCTTCTTCGCTTAGGTGTAGCTTTTTCTGTTTTCTCTTCTGAAAATAATTGCAAATCAATTACAAAATTTAAACTCAAGCCTATCATCCTTTTTGAATAACCTTTAAAAGATTATAAATTCCCTCATTCATACTAGAAAAAATATTCTGAAGAGTTGCTAAAAATAGAGGAATAGTGATTGTTACTGCTGCTAATCCAATAAATATCTTCAAGGGCATACCGACTATAAAAACATTCATCTGCGGCATTGTCTTTGCTAAAATACCTAATAAGACATCAGCTAGAAATATGGCAGCTAGCACTGGTCCACTAATTTTAAAGCTAATAATAAATGTTTGAGTAAGAATACGAACCAACTGATTCACCATGTCTCCTGTAAACTTAATTTGTCCAATAGGAATATAATCATAAGAATTTACTAAAGCCTCAATTAGAAAATGATGACCATCTAGAATAAGAAAAAACAAAATACAAATTATATAATAAAATGAACCCATTATAGGTATTTGTATATTTTGTTGTGGATCTAGCACATTGACCATCCCAAATCCTATTTGCATATCAATAATTTGTCCTGCTAAATACAAGACAGTAAAAAAAAGGTAGGATACAAAACCCAGCATTAATCCCACTAGTAGTTCTTTTATTGAAAATACTAATAATTCTAGAGGTGTTAAAGCTATTATATCAACTTCAATAATATTGATTAATATAGTTGAGCAAAAAAACGAAAATCCAATTTTTAGTATGTTAGGAATATTATCTCTACTAAATATTGGAGTAATAAAAAAAAGCCCTGTCATTCTTACTAAAATCATTAAAAATATTTGGTATTTATTTATTATTTCTATCATTAAATTCTCCATGTAAATCCCTCAATTTAATTGATGTATGTATTTATATTATTAAAAAGATTTAATGTAAGATCAATTAACACATTGAGAATCCAAGGACCAAATACCAAAATTGATATAAATACTGCGATTATTTTGGGCACAAAAGATAATGTAGCCTCTTGGATTTGTGTAGTTGCTTGAAAAATACTAACTAGTAATCCCACCAACAATCCAAATCCAAGCATTGGAGCTGACACCATCAAAATCGTTTTAAGAGCTTGTTGTGCTATATTTAGTACTTCACCTTGACTCATAATAATTCTCCTAACTATTTAAAACTTGAAATAAGCTGCCCAATTATAAGATTCCATCCATCTACCATAATAAAAAGCAGCAATTTAAATGGCAAAGATATCATAACAGGTGGAAGCATCATCATTCCCATTGACATTAATGTACTAGCCACTACCATATCTATGACTAAAAATGGAATAAAAAGAATAAATCCAATCTGAAACGCGGTTTTTAGCTCACTTAATATAAATGAAGGAATTAGCACCCTAGTAGGTATATCTTCAATTTCATCTATATTTTCTATCCTAGCCATTTTTAAAAAAAGTGCTATATCCTTTTCTTTAGTTTGTCTAAACATAAACTCCCTTATAGGAATCATTGCAGTGTCTAATGCTTCTTCCTGCCCTATCTCACCCGATAAGTAAGGCTGGATTGCCTCTTGATTAATTTCAGACGCAATAGGCGCCATCAAAAAAAAAGTTAAAAACAGTGCAATTCCAATTAAAACTTGATTAGGCGGAGTCTGCTGTGTACCTATTGCGTTTCTTAGAAAAGATAAAACAATAATTATTCTAGTAAAGCTAGTCATCATTATCAAAATTGAAGGTGCTAAAGATAATATAGTAAATAATATGAGTAGCTGAATTGAAGAAACATACCCTTCTCTATCTGTATTCCCACTAATAGTATTAAACGCTTCCCCTAGTGACGGAACTTGTGGTTCTGCAAAACTAGTTCCATTAAGTAAAAGTATAAATATTAATGATATTATAATAATCTTAAAAGACTGTTTCATATTCTCATTCCCTATCTCTTCTTAGTAATTTGCTTTATACGAAATAACAGATATAATTTTTTATCTATTTTTTCTTTTAATAAATTTCCTAACTATATTATCCTTTTGCATTATTGTTTTTTCAGCAATACTGTAAATATGCTCCATATCGGATTTTAGCTCCCTTGCTTCAATGTTTATGTCTTTTTTATTTAACTTATCCAGTAAAAGTACATGAGAATTATTATCATATACTATATAAATAACTTCAAATATCTCAATAATTAAAATTCTAGTGTTATTTCCTAAAGAAATAGCTTCAATTACCTTAGTATTTTGACCTTTACTTAATGAGTTTGACTTTATACCCAAGTATTTTGTAAAAAAGAATGCTAATAATATTACTACAGCGAAAGAAGCAAAATACATAACCACTTTGAATATTTCAGTTATCACAAGGTCATCACATCCAATTTGTTATTAAACACAATAAATGATTATCCTAAAACTTTTTTAACCGCTTCTAGTACTCTATCTGCTTGAAAAGGTTTAACTATAAAATCTTTAGCACCAGCCTGTATGGCTTCAATTACCATAGCTTGTTGCCCCATTGCTGAACACATAACTATTTTAGCTGAACTATCGATTTTCTTTATTTCTTTTACAGCTTGAATTCCATCTACCTCTGGCATTGTGATATCCATTATAACTAAATCCGGAGATAATTCCTTATATTTATCTATAGCTTTAGCACCATTTTCTGCTTCTCCTAATACATCAAAACCGTTTTTTGTGAGAATATCTTTTATCATCATTCTCATAAAAGCTGCATCATCGACTATTAATATTTTATTTGCCATATTAATTCCTCCTTAATTTTTACTTATTCTTTTTGATGGACTAATGATATCTGTAATTCTAATTCCAAAGTTATCGTCTATTACTACAACTTCGCCTTTGGCTATAAATTTACCATTAGCATAAATTTCTAAGGCTTCGCCAAGTAGCTTGTCCAGTTCAATTATTGTTCCTGGTCCATATTCTAAAATTTCACCAATTTTTCTAGTAGTCCTACCTAATTCTACGGTAATATCTATAGGAATCTCATTAATTAGCTCGATGCTTTCATTATATAATTTATTCTCTGTTGTTTCAAACTGACGTAATTCAAATTTTTCAACATTTACTGGAGAATGCTTTATATTTTTATTTTTTTCTAAACTATTGTCATGTTTCAATTGTTCATTAAACACCTTGTTTTCTCTTTTTTGTGGTTCAAAGGCCACATTATTGCTGTCATTTGAATAAGTCAAATCTTCTACTCTGCTAACATGACTTACAGTTTCAGCTTCATCTTTTCCCATAAGCTGATTTACCATATCCTGTGCAAAGCTTAATGGAATTAACTGCATTATTTCGCTATCTATTAGATCTCCAACTATCATTTTAAAAGAAACTTTTACAATAGTCTCATCATATTCGAATATATCTATATCAAAGTTATTCTCTTTTAAATCAATTTGGAATGCTATAGGAGGTTCGATATCAATTAAGTTAGAAAATAGCTCTGATAACGAAGTACAAGAGGAACCGACCATTTGATTCATGGCTTCACTAATAGCACTGATATCCATATCATTGATATCCCTATCAATGTTTTTTCCATCCCCTCCCATCATCAAGTCAGTAATTACTTTTACATCTTCACTTTTTAAAATTAATAAATTAGAACCTTCTAATCCTTGTTTATACTTAACATTAACTGCAACAAAAGGTATTGGATACTGTTCTGAAAGCTCCCTCATTGTAGTTATATCAACCTTAGGTGTAGTGATAGTGACTTTTTGTCCTAAAAAGGTATTGGATACTGTTCTGAAAGCTCCCTCATTGTAGTTATATCAACCTTAGGTGTAGTGATAGTGACTTTTTGTCCTAATAAGGTAAACAAAGTAGTAGCTGCAGTACCCATACTTATATTCCCAATTTCCCCTAATGCATCCTTCTCAGTTTCGTTAATTATTTCATCTTCTACTTTATCATAGTTCCCTCTTAATAGCATATCAATTTCATCTTGACTTAGCATATTATTAGTCATCAGATACATCACCTTCCTTTTGAACTCTAGTTATTTGAACTGCTACTTTATTTTTATTAATACCTGGTCTACCAAAGAACTTCAGTTGACTGCCTACATTTATAGTGATTTCGTCGTTAGCTCTGCCTTCTAGCATAATTACATCGCCTTTTTGAAGATTAATCAATTCTCCAATAGTAATTCTAGTTGAGCTAAGAATTGCATTTAGATTAACATAAGTATTTTTGATTCTTTTGTTAAGAAGTTCTTTATCCATTTCTGTAGTCTCTCTCTTAGTAGATGAAAACCAAAGTTTAGTACTTAATTTTTCTAATATAGGCTCTAAAACTAAATGAGGAATGCAAACATTGAATAGTCCTTCAGTATTCCCAATAGCTAGATTCATGGTAATAAGTGCTATGGTTTCATTAGGAGAAATTATTTGAGCAAATTGTGAATTTGTCTCAATCTTTTCTAATGCTGGTGTTAGGATAATCACATTATCCCATGCTTGAGCCATAAGTACAATAATTCTCTTTATTAAGTTCTTTAACAAGGTTAACTCTATCTCTGTAAAACTTCTAACATCAACAGGCTTTTCTCCATCACCACCTAGTAAACGGTCAATGACTACAAAAGCAATATCTGTTGAAATATCAATAATAATCTGACCATTCAAAGGCTCAAAATCAACTATAGAAAGAAAAGCTGGATTTGATATAGCATTTGTAAATTCACTATATGCATACTGGTCAACTGTCATAACAGAAATTTTTACAGGGGCCCTTAAATATCCTGAAAGAAAAGTTTGTAAAAGTCTGCTGAAGTTATCATGAATAATTTCTAATGTTCTTAACTGATCCTTAGCTATTTTCTGAGGATTTCTAAAGTCATATTTCCTCACTTTTTTTTCAGCAGTATCTTTTTTTATTTCCTTAACATCAACTTCTCCAGAGCTTAAAGCATTAAGTAGGGCATCTATTTCATTTTGCGATAAAACCTCAGCCAATATTGTTACCTCCCTACTGCACTATAAATTCTTCAAAGTAAATTTTAGTAATACTTTCAGTATTAAAAATTTCAGATAGCTTATTAGCTATTTCACCTTGAAGTGTTAATAATCCTTCATTTCCCTCTAAATCTTTTTTTGTTTTATTCATCATTATTGCATTGATTTCATGTTTAATAGAAAAATTTCTGCTTTCAAGTTTTTCAATCATCTTTTCATTATTAAGTTCAATTGTAACTTTTAGCTTTACAATTTTATTGCTGTCTTTAAGATTGCTGTACATCTCACCAACATCATAATAAAAATACTCTATTGATGTATTTTGATCAATATTATTTTTATAAGATATTAATAGAAAAACAGAACCAACTATAGTGATTATCATTATAAAGGAAATAATAGCTACGAGAAAAATCTTTTTTGTGCTCATTTTTCCGACTCCTTTTTATTTCAGTTTGTAATTCTTAATTATTATAGTGCTTCTTCAGTGCTAATTTCTTTTTTGTAACTCCTTCTTAAATCTGGTGGCAAGAAAGTTTTTAGCTTTTCTTCTATTATTCTAGGATTTTCTCCTGCTTGTATAGAAAGAAGCCCCTCTAGCATCAGTTCTTTAACTAATACTTCATCGCTACTTTTACCTTTTAACTTATTAGCTAAAGGTAAGAAAACTGCATTAGCTAAAAAAGAACCATAAAATGTAGTAATTAGTGCTACAGACATACTAGGTCCAACACTTGATACATCTTCCAATTCTTTTAGCATGTTTACAAGTCCTATAAGTGTTCCTACCATACCGAATGCTGGAGAATAAGTACCCATAGCCTCAAACACGCCTTGTCCTTCCTTATGCCTTTCCTCTAGAAAATTCAGTTCAGTTTCTAGTATGTTTCTCACTAGTTCTGGATCAGTACCATCTACAATTAACATAATACCCTTCTTTAAAAACTCATCATTTGCCTTTTCCCCAGCTTCCTCTAATGCCAACAATCCTTCTCTTCGCGCTAGATTTGAAAGTTCTATTAATTGATTAATTACTCCACTGGGATTTGAATCTTGTACAAATAAGGCTTTCTTTATTGCTTTCATAGCTCCTATAATTTTTTTCAAAGGGAAGCTTATTAAAGTAGCAGCCACTGTTCCTCCAAGTGTTATAACAATTGAAGGAAAATCATAAAAGTTAGCTATATTTCCAGAATCCATTATTCCCCAAACGATAAAGCCTATAGCAGCTATAAATCCAATAATCGTTGCTATGTCCATTAGCTACACCTCTTCTTAATCCTTAATTTTAAGATTATTTATGTTGCTTTTATACTCAATTACTCTTTTAAGTATTTCATCCATTGATTCCTTCACAACATATTTTTTACCAGTTGTTAAAGTAATAACTGTATCAGGAGTTTCTTCGACAAACTCAATAAGTTCACAGTTTATCATAAACTCAACATTGTTCAATCTATGTACTTTTATCATATAACCATCCTTTTTTTCTTTAATTAGGCAGCAGCGTAGCTGCCTAATTAAAGTTATTGGTTATTACCTTTTCATATTAACCAATTCTTGAAGCATTTCATCTGTTGTTGTAATAATTCTTGAATTTGCCTGAAAACCTCTTTGTGTAGTTATCATTTCAGTAAATTCCAATGATAAATCAACATTTGACATTTCAAGTGCACCAGGTGCTATTGCGCCTAAACCACTACTGCTTGGCTTGCCAATTTGAGGTTCTCCTGAGTTTCTTGTATCAATAAAGAAGTTGTTGCCAATTTTCTGTAGTCCCATAGGGTTGTCAAACTTAGCCAATATTATTTGGCCTAGAGCTTTTTTCTCACCATTAGTGAAACTTCCTATTATAGTGCCTGTGGCATCTATGGCAAACCCATCTAGATTACCTGCTGTGTTTCCATTTAAAGCGTGTGGCTTTGCGTCTGCTTCTTTGGCATATTGGGTTAGTTCCTTTAAGTCAAATTTAATAATATTATCATAGCTACCCGGACCATTTGGCGTACCAAAGCCTACGCTAGAACTGTCAAACTCAATAGAGAAGTCAGCACCTCCTGTTAATTTTCCTTCTTTATTAAAAGTAATATCATGGAACTTATTAGGTTCTTTTGGTTCAATAGGTTCCCCTCCATTTAAAGGTTTAATTGAAACTATACGAGACTTCCATTTACCAGTAATACTTTCCAACGCTTGTTTAGCATCATTTTCTGTACTAAAAGGCACTTCCTCTATCCATTCTCCATTATTGAAGTATGTAGCAGTATTATTCTCAACACCTTCAAAGACTTTGAAAATCTCAAATTCTACTTTATAACCATTTCCAAGACTATCTCTTATTATTGTGTCAGTTTTGTGGAATGCATCCTTATTCAATACTAGCTTATAAGTAGGAGGATCCCCAGGGTTTGCTCCAGGCACTTCTTCTATCTTATATGGCAACTCCATCCTCGAATCTAGATTTCCTCTTAACTCTACATTCTTAGTTGTTGTAGGTGGAACTGTTTCAGTTTGGCTAATAGTTATTGCACCTATTTCACTAGTCCAGTTTCCGTTATCATCAAATTTATACCCTAATACCTTATATCCATCTGCCGTAACTAAGTTTCCTGCTCTATCTAATGTGAAGTTCCCTGCTCTTGTATAATATCTATTTTCGAAGTTAGTATCATCAGATACCACAAAGAAGCCTTCGCCATCTATCATTAAATCAGTAGCATAATCTGTTCTTTGGGTAGCTCCTTTAGTATGTATTGTATTAATAGAGCCTATATTTACTCCTAGTCCTATTTGTTGAGGGTTAGTTCCTCCCTTTCCATCTTGAGGTGCAGACGCTCCTCTGACTACTTGACTAAATACCTCTTGAAAAGTAACTTGTCCTCTTTTATAGCCAACTGTATTTACGTTAGCAATATTGTTACCAATGACATCCATTTTTGTTTGATGAACTCGGAGTCCTGAAACTCCTGAATACATTGACCTCATCATAATGAATTTACCTCCCTTTTAGGCTACTATATGTCCTCTATCAATCAGACATAAATAACTTCCTTACAAAGGTCCAGTTATATTATTATAGCCCCATCTATATTAGTGAAAATATTGTTTTTAAGTTGTTCTTTATTCACTGAAGTAACGATAGTTTTATTCTTAATATTTGCTATGAAAGCTTTATCATCCATTAGTATTAAAGCTTCCTTAACACCTTTTGTCGAAGCTTTATTAACCGCTTCTTCAATTCTTAAAATTTCATTAGTGTTTAAGTTAATATCTCTAGTTTGCATTCTTTCCACTGCATGTTTGGAAAATTTTAAGTTTTGCTTTATTTCTTCGTTTTTAAGTATATCTTCAAAATTATGAATCTTGCTGTTATAAGCCTGAGTTTCTTTTCCTTTAGTTAAACCATTATTTTGCAGTATTCTATAGCTAATATTCTTAATATCCATATTATTCAACACTATCATCTCCAGATGTTTCTCCTGGTGTTTCTATAGGTTCTCCTCTATATGCCTCAATAGCATTTCTTATGTTCATAAGCTCTTTTATTATTTGCACGCTTCCCATGACCTGATTTTCATTTAGCTTATCTAGCACTTCTAATGTTTGTTCCTGAGATGACATTATGTTCTTGTTTAGTTCTTGCATTTGCTCTAATGTACTAAATTGAGCCATCTGAGCTATGAACTCTTTATCTTCCATTGGATTTAATGGATCTTGATGTCTAAGTTGTGTTACTAATAACTTTAAAAAAGCATCTTTACCTAACATCCCATTATTATTAGATTCTTCTACTTTCTTTTGCTTATTATCAAACTTATGCCAAATAAGGTCATCATTATTTACATTATTTACCGCCATATCTCTCACCACCTATACAATTAAATCAATATTTCCTTCCGATGAATATAAGCCACCAACTATTTGTCTTATATCTTCTTCATAAGTTAAACTTCCAGCAGTTCTTTCAAGGCTCGGTTTTTTTGTCTTAATTCTCTGTGATTGTTTCCAGGCTTGTCCATTATTTTTATCAAATCCTGAATCTTTACCAACAGACACATCCAAAGCTTCAAAATTAAGTCCTAGTTCTTTCATGTTTTCTTTAAGGCTGTCTAAATTAGACTCTATTAGTTGCTTAATGTTGTAATTTTCTACGAATGCTTTAGCAGTAATTACCCCTTTTTCTGTCGTTAATTTCAAGGATATCTCACCAAGAAAGTCTGGTTTAAGCTTAATTCTAATTTCATCTGTATTGTCCATATCAATCTTCACTTTCTCAACAATTTGTTCAAAGATATCCTCTTTGTTAAATATTATATTTCTCTCATGCTGTATAGTATCTAATACATTGTCAATTATTTTTCCATTATAGTTACTATTATAGTTATGATTATGAGAGAATATATTTGGGTCTTTAATTTCAATAGTTGTCTGAACATCTAGCTCATCAGCAAACTTTAGCTTATCTTTGTCTGCAAAGTCATTCTCATCATTTTTATCTTTTATTAAAGTAGCTTTCACATCAAAATTAGCTTCAGCTTTGGTATCAGTTGTTTGATCAAAATCTCTATCTTCTTCATTAGCATGTATTTTTGATAAAAGATTATTTGAATTTAACTCTTCAGAAGTATTTTCTCCTGATATTTCAGTTTCTACGCTAGGTAAGGAGCTTTCTTTTTCTTCTGCAACTACTGCTGAATCAACTTGGAGTGCTTTATTATCAAATTTAACTGTAGCCTCATTATCTGATTCCTGCAAATCAATCACTTCAAAATTCTCGATAGCTTTAGACGATTCAGTCAATATTTTATAATTTTGATTTAATCCTATATCTTCCTCTAAATCATTTACGTCTATTAAGCTAACAAAAGACTCATCAACCAACTCACTTTCAGTTAGTTCCTTTGTAATCCCATCAAGTTCTTGAACCTTATCATAATGTGCAGTATCTAATAAAAGTGAAGCTAAATAGTCGTAGATATAGTTTGCATCGTTTTTTTCACTATTCTCTTCAGTAGAAGCTGTTTTTTCTTCGATATCTGCTTTATCTGTTCTAGGTTCCTTAATCTGCTTAGTAGGTGTAGAAGCATTCTCTTTTAATTTACCATTAATTGAACTATTTGTATTTTGCTTCTCTTTTATGTTTTGGTTTTTATAATTAATTGAACTAGCTTTTGAATTATAACCATTAGAAAATTGATTATCTGCAGTATCTTTTTTTCGATTCAAAATCTCCTCAAAAGCCCCTTTCTTATCTCTTCCATTAGTTTTCGCTTGATTATTTATTTCTTTTTCTTTATTGACACTAGTCTTAGATAGAGATAAAAGAAAGTTATTAGTTATCATTTTTTTCACCTCCTTTCAATATTCTGTCTTTTATTGAATAGCAAGTTCTCTTGTAATAATAGCTGCTTCACTAGGTTCCATATTGCTTAAAACTTGTGATACCTTTTGATTTTTCATATTCCTTAGTACATCTAAGATAATAGTAGCATCTGATATAGTGTAAATTTGGCTCTCATCTATTTCAAAAGCAGTTACAGTATCATTGTTTTTTATCATCTTATCTACTATTCGAACTACGTCTACGGGTTCCATTCTTTCATATAACATTACTAGCTCTGCTATTTTTTTATCGTATTGCTTTTTAAAATTTAAAGTCTCAATGATTTTTACAGATCTAGATTCGTCTTCTTTTAATAGTTCTTCTAGCGTCTCAATTTTTGAAATAATTTCATTTACGAACTCATTATCTGCATTAATTAGTATTTCTGCAGCTTTACTTATACTGAGATTCATGTAAATAGTCGATAATTCATCTGTTTTAAATATATCTGTATTACCTATTTCTGAAAAAGCCCTGTCACTTTCCATTGCTTCATACACTTTTGCTTTTCTTATCAGTTCTTCATTTCTTTTTTCCTTTTGAAGCAAAATAGAGTCAATTTCCTTTCTTTTTCCTGTATCCATACTTGATAAAACTCTCGTTTTTATATCGGGTTCAATATAGTAAAGAACATCTGCAGCAATACTTGAGTTCATATTTGCAAAAACTTTGGTTAGTTTTTCTTTACTATCTCTTGCATTCATCATTTCAACTTCTTTAATGATTAAGTTTAGTTCTAATCTTTCTAATCTTTTTATTTCTTCACTTAAAGCTGTTTCCTGCTCAAGTTTTATTTCATCATATAAAGTGTGTAACAAATCTTTTCGCAGTTCAATGTTTCTCACTAGTTTAATTATGTTTTTAGTTTTGTTAGTTGATTTCTGATTCATTCTTTTAATTACATTATTAAATAGTTCTTCGTCTGATTTTTTTACAATATATAGCTTATCAGCTGAACTTTCATCCTCTATTGATAGATAGTAGTCTGCAAGAAAAAGCTCTTTTTCAGCCCTTTCACTTTCTGTAGGATACTTGCTAAAATGCTCTCCTAATACGCCTGGAGTATCTCTAAGGAATTCATTTGTAGCCTTTTTAAAGTCACTATTAACCAAATATACTACTACAAAAACTGTTGCAGGTATCATTATAAATACCAAGGCAAATATGAGTACTGTTTTTAACATTTCTTTGCTCTTTTTTTCTTTAGGCATCTCTGTCCCCCACTATTTAATACTGCTTTGATAGCTAACAATCTGATCAATAATCTTATCATCTTCTTTTCTCATTTGATACAAATAGTTACTAAAATCTCTATTTTTTAAATTCTCAAGTGTCTTCTTTTCTATCGAAGAATTTATTAGTGTATTTCTTGCTTTTTCAACTTTTATTTGAGCTTTTTCCACAACTTCTTTTTGATTTGCTAGTTTTTCTTTAAGATTTATTAGATATAGATTGTAGTTTTTTAAATCATTTATTGTAGCATTTGAAAGAATATTATCTCGTTTAGAAACAACTTTGTCTTTATGTGATAATATTTCTTCAAATATAATTACTTCATCATCAAGCTTTTTTTTGGCTTTGCCATATTCTACTTTGTTAATATCTTCAACTTTTTCTCTATATTCTAATACCTTTTCTAGTCTAAAGTTAAATTTCTCCATAATACCAGCTCCCTGTCAATTAGTCAGTATTAGAACTATTAATTATATTTTTTATCATTTCAATTATCTCTTCAAAAGTGTAGTTTGAATCTTTATCTTGTTTTAAAAAGTCATGAATCTGGTCTATTATACTTATTGCCCTATCAATTTTAGGATTCGAGCCCATCTTGTAAGCGCCAATATTTATTAAATCCTCTGCCTCCCTATAAGTTGCTAAAATATCCTTTATTTCATTTGACATATTTATATGTTCCTTAGAGCATATATTGGGCATTACTCTACTAACACTTTGTAATACATCAATTGCTGGATAATGATTTTGGTTTGCCAATTTTCTAGTAAGTACTATATGTCCATCTAATATACCCCTTACAGCATCTGTTATTGGCTCATTCATATCATCTCCATCTACCAATACTGTATATAGGCCTGTGATACTACCATTTGATGATGTGCCCGCTCTTTCAAGAAGCTTAGGTAGTACAGAGAACACTGATGGTGTAAAACCACGAGTTACTGGCGGTTCGCCAATAGCTAAGCCTATCTCTCTCTGAGCCATAGAGAATCTTGTTAAGGAATCCATCATAAGCATAACGTTTTTGCCTCTATCTCTAAAATATTCAGCTATGGCAGTGGTTAGTAGGGCTCCTTTCATCCTAACTAAAGCGGGCTGATCTGAAGTAGCTACTACTACGACAGAATTTTTAAGCCCTTCTTCACCTAAGTCATTTTCAATAAATTCTCTTACTTCTCTACCTCTTTCACCTATAAGACCAATAACATTAATATCAGACTTTGCATTTCTTGCAATCATACCCATCAAGGTACTTTTACCTACTCCACTTCCTGCAAAAATTCCTATTCTTTGACCCATACCACAAGTTAACAATCCATCTATGGATTTAACACCTAAAGGCAGCACTTCAGAGATTTTTGTTCTTTGAAGTGGATTAGGAGGCATATTGGAAACAGGATACTTTCTAATTGTAAATATATCCCCTTTTCCATCCATTGGATTTCCCAGCCCATCCAATATCCTTCCTACTAATTCTTCTCCTACGCTAACCTGTAAAGTATGTCCACTTGCAATCACTTTGCTCCCAGGACCAATTCCCTCCATATCTCCAAATGGCATTAGCAGAATTTTGTCTTCCTTGAATCCAACTACTTCAGCCATTATATATCTATTAGAGTTAAAAGGCTTAATGTAGCATAACTCTCCAATATTTGACTGAGGACCTTTTGACTCTATCGTTAATCCTGTTACTTTTGTAATTTCACCATTATATTTAATAAAATCTACACCTTCTATGGTATCTATATATTTTTGTAAATTGATAGTTTGCATAATCATCACTCACTGTTAAGTAAAGTAGTTAAAAGTTTTTTCATTTCTTCTATTTGCAAATCGACACTAACATCCACATTGCCCTTAGAACCTTCAATTATACAGCCACCTTTGGATAATGTAGAGTCTATTCTTACTTCTATATCCTCAATCAAATTTGCCTTGGCTAATATTCTCTGTTTAGACATTTCAACAATGTCATAATCGTCTTTAGAAACTTTAATAATTAGATTTTCTTTTACATTTAGACTATCTATTCCTTTTAATACTACTGAGATTATGGCTTCCTCGTCATCTATAATTTTCTGATTAATAATTTTTTCACATAGAGTTATCACCATATTAACAACATCTTTTTCTATATTAGAAAGAACTATCTCTCTTTCTTTTAAATATCCTTTTTTAATCTCATTAGCTTCCCTTATTAATTCATCAGAAGTTTCTTTTCCCTCAGCATAACCTTCATCATATCCTGCTTTATATCCTTCTCCTCTAGCCTTGTCACAAATGCTCTTTACTTTCAGATGTGTATCCTCAAGTATTTTTTCAGAATCCTTTATTGCTTTTGAAACTATTTTTCCTGCTTCAATTTTTGCATTTTCTACAATTGAGTTTGCTAGTTTTTTTGCTTCCGCTATCTTGTCAGCTAGTACCTCTGCACCTATATCCTGTTCGTGGCTTATAGATTCGGTTTTTTTAACAATCCTAACTTGAGAAGACTTAATAATACTAGACAATGACATCATCTCCTCCTCTAGGCGTTACTATTTCACCTTCTTCTTCTAGTTTTCTAATAACATTAACAATGTTTTGCTGAGCCTCTTCAATATCTTTAATTCTTACAGGTCCCATAAACTCCATATCTTCTTTAATCATTTCAACTAAACGCTTAGACATATTGCTGAAAACAACATCTCTAACTTCATCACTTGCACTCTTAAGAGCAATAGCCCATTTGCTATTATCAATCTCTCTAACAAATCTTTGAATAGATCTACTATCAAGAGTTACTATATCTTCAAATACAAACATTCTCTTTCTAATTTCTTCAGATAGTTCTGCATCTTTTATATCAAGCTCTTCCATAATGTACTTCTCTGTACCTCTATCAACAGAATTAAGTATAGATACAATTGTAGATAGTCCACCAGCTGCAGTGTAATCTTGCGAAACCAATGTTGAAAACTTGCTTTCTATTACACGTTCAATTTCTTTTATTACCTCAGGAGACGTTCTATCCATTACTGCAATTCTTCTTGCTACATCTGCCTGTTTATCAGCAGGTAGTTTGGCTAATATCTGTGCAGCTTGAGTAGGCATCAAATAAGCTAAAATCAGTGCTATAGTTTGTGGATGCTCATTTTGTATATAGTTAAGTATTTGATTAGGGTCTGCCTTCCTAATAAATTCAAAGGGTCTCACTTGTAGTGAAGCAGTTAATTTATTAATAATATCAACTGCTTTTTGAGAGCCTAAAGCTCTCTCCAATACATCCTTTGCATAATTAATGCCACCTTCAGATATGTACTCCTGTGCTAGGCATAGCTGATAAAAACTATCTAGAACGCTATCCTTTTCTTCAGGCGAAACAACTCTCATGTTTGCTATTTCAAGGGTTAACTCTTCAATTTCCTCATCGGTTAAGTGTTTGAAAATTTCTGCTGATTTCTGCGGTCCAAGAGTTATTAAAAGGACTGCCGCCTTCTCTTTACCCTTCATAGTTTGTTTTCTAGACATATTTTCACCTCTAATCCTCATTCAACCAAGTTCTTAAAAGTTGTGCCACAGCATCAGGTTTTTTGTCAACAAATTTGCTAATCTGTTCTTTAACCTTAGATTTTTCAGAATCAAAATCAATGTCTTCAACAATAGCCATTTCACTAGCCTTTTGTTCTATTATTTCATTGATGTCAGCCTCTTCACGTTTTCTTCTTCTAATAATTATTACTGTAGCCACTCCACCAATAATCGGTATTGCTAAGAGCAAATACCAAAGCCAAGATTGTCCGCTTTCTTCCACTTTTTTTACAAGATTATCTTCAGCTAATAATGTATCGTTAAACTTCATAGCACTTACTTCAACTTGCTTTGTATCAAGACCAGTTGCTGCATAAATTAAGTCAGCAATTTCCTTCCTGAAATCATCGGTTAATTCACTATCAGGTAAGGCATCTTTATTTAATATGATAGCAACAGTTATAGACTCAACTTGTCCAGGTGCTCTCCTTATTTGCTTATTTATCTCATTTAATTCAAAGTTAATAGTCTCACTTGCTTTATTGTACTTCGAATTTTCGCCATTTTGTTGAACATAATCTGTAATATCATCAACATTTGAATCTACACCAGGTATGCCACCCTCTATCATGTTTTCCATTTGTTCTTCAATTTTTTCCATGCTTCTTACTAAGCCTTCTTCCATGCCTTCAACAGGTGGATTAAATTCTTGTATACTGGTAAATTCTGAATCAAAGTTTACTTTTACTCCTGATCTTACGACAACATTACCGTACCCAAAAACACTCTCAAGAAAATCCTTAATACTCTTATTGATCCTTTCCTGTATCCCTTGTTGCATATTAAGCTGTTCAGTTAAGTCAAACTCCTCTTGATTTTCGTCCGTAACTGTCAAAACTCTTCCTGAATCATCAACAACAGAAACATTTTCAGGTTCCATACCTACTGCTCTTCCTACATGGTCTTGAATTCCTCGTACTTGGTTTGCAGTTAATGTCTTCCCTCTAGAAAGAGTAACAAATACTGATGCAGAGGGTTTTTCGGCATTATTTAAAATATAGCTAGTGCTTTCTGGTATATTTAAAAAAACTGAAGCTTCCTCTACCCCATCTATTTTTTCAATATCTAAAGCCAAATCATTTTCGCGCCCATAATTCGCCCTTTGCTTTTTATCATATTCGGTCATTGTCCAACTTGAGTCATTTAATGCATCTTCTCTACCATATCTTCCTTTAGGTATACCTTCAGCAGCCAATTCCATTTTTGCCTTACTTACCATATTTTCAGGAACTAGTATAGTAGTTCCATTATTCTCGTCCTTCCACTGTATATTAATTTCATCAAGCTTTTTTGTAACTGTTGCTGCCTCACTTAAATTTAAACCACTATAAAGCACAGTATACTTGGTTCTAGTAATAAAGAGAATTAGTGCAGTTATACTAATAAGTAATAGTAAGCTTCCAACTATTAGCTTGATTTTTTTCTTTTTTTCGAGGTTATTCCAAAACTCATTTAATTGCCCTGTCATTTGCTGTATGGATTCTCCCACCACATCACCTCATTTCTTACCATTTATTGTTATACTTGCATCCTCATTATTTCTTTATAGGCATCGACTACCTTATTTCTAACGGTAAGAGTCATCTGAAGTGCTAATTTGGCTTTTTCTGAAGCTATTGTTACATCATGAACATTATCAACTTGACCTAAAGCTAAAAGCTTTGTGTAATTATCTGAATCCTTTTGTAATTGATTAACTTCATCTAAAACACCTTTCAACACCTCATTAAAAGATGAAGTTTCGTTTGTTTTATTTGTAGATACACTGTTACTGTTTTTTATTAAAAAATCATTGATGTTTTCAATTCTCATAATTCTCCTCCATTAACGTCCTATCTCTAAAGCTTTTAAAGCCATATTTTTAGACGAATTTATTGCACTCATATTTGCTTCATAAGCTCTTGTAGCAGATATCATATCTACCATTTCAGTAGTTATATCAACATTAGGCATTTGCACATACCCATTATCATCGGCATCAGGATGACCTGGTTCATATATCTGTTTAAATGGAGTTTGATCTTCAATTATCTCACTTACTTTTACACCCTTAGCATTATGTAATTTATTTGAGTACTTTGACAAATAAACTGAAAACGGCGACGTTTCATTTTGCTTAAATACTACCTTTTGTCTTCTATACGGAGTTCCACTGCTAGTTCGTGTTACATTAGCATTTGCAATATTTTTTGCAATTATCTCCATTCTTGTTCTTTCAGCAGTCATTCCAGTTGCACTAATATCAATGGATTTAAATATTTTCAAAATTATCTACCTCCTTCGTTTATTACAGAATAAATAGAATCAAATTGCCTTGATATTTGTCTACTTATAGCACTATAATAGATTTCATTCTTTGCTCTTTCTGCTATCTCAACATCAATATTCACACCATTTTCATCTCTTCTAACAGAGTAATTTCTGTTTTCTTTAACAATTGAATCTAAGCTGAAACTTTGACTTCCTTTAATATGTCTGTTGTTAGTAGTATAAAGTTTTAATCTGTTTTTTTCTAACTCATCTTTCAGCAAACCCTCAAAATCAACTGTTTTTCTTTTATACCCTGGAGTATTGACGTTTGCGATATTGTCTGAAATAGCAATATGCCTTAAAGACGCACCATCAAGAGCTATTTTAAGAAAATCCGCTGTGTTAAATAACCTATTGATCACAACTATCACCCTTCTATAAATTTAGTACATATTTTTTTGATAATTCTACTATAACTTTAATAATTCTTCCTAAAAATGTTTATTAGTCTTATCTCTTGTATGCTTATTATCTCTTGTATATTTATTAGTCTTATCTCTTGTTTCTTTTCTTTTAAGAGTATCACATAATTTACTATTATTCTATTTAATTTTCACTTTTCCTTCAATTTTGCACAATTTTTTATGTTTTTTTCTCCATTTAGTGCTTAAGCCCCAGATATTTTACACATTATCCCATTAAACAACAAATACAAAATAGGAAAAATAAAAGCTTCCGCAGAAGAATTAAACATACGGAAGCTTATTGAAGCCCATGTTTTGAATTAAATGACAAAATGTAGATTCATATTCATAAAAAAAGTTGACAGAATCTATCAACTTTCCCTTAATTTTTTCAGCTCATCTAAAAGCTTATCATTTAGTATTTTTATATGTGTTCCTTTCATACCTAAAGACCTAGATTCAATTACGCCAGCACTTTCAAATTTTCTTAACGCATTTACAATAACAGATCTAGTAATGCCTACCCTATCTGCTATCTTACTAGCTACTAATAATCCTTCATTTCCATCTAATTCTTTAAATATGTGTTCTATGGCCTCAAGCTCTGAATATGAAAGTGTACCTATAGCCATTTGGACTATTGCTTTTTTTCTTGCTTCTTCTTCAATTTCTTCTGTTTTTGATCTTAGTATTTCCATTCCAACAATAGTAGCGCTATATTCAGATAGAACTAAATCATCCTCAGAAAACTCCCTTCCAAATCTCGCTAGCACAAGAGTTCCTAATCTTGTCCCTCCACTTATTAATGGAATTACAGTTGTTATTTTATCTTGATAATCACAATTTGAAATCTGATCAAATACACATTCTGATGTTTCCTTAATATTTTCTTTAGTTTCAGTTATTTTTAGCAATTCATTATTGTATTCTTCTGGAAAACGTCTTTCCTCAACTACTTCTGTATGAAGTATTCCACATTCAAAGCCTTCATGAAGCGCAAAACCAAGAACCCTACCCTTCCTACTTGAAATATATACGTTTGCATCTAGTATCTCAGATAATGCCTTGCTTAGTTCTGCAAAGGAAACGGGCTGCGAACCTGTATTCTGCAATATCTTATTAAGTCTTCTAGTCATAAGCAGTAAACTTTCACTCATCTAAATCCTCCTAATAATATTCTTCTGTTTCTAGAGTTGACCTTATCTAATATGTTCATATTTAACAGAGCAATAAAAATATTATCATACTTTTCGAAATATTTCAACATACTCAAAAGTATAGCTATATAAAGATTTCTTTTATGCTTCAACAAAATCACATTGTGGATTAATACACTTTTTTTCTATTCTTTTTCTATAATTCTTTTCGACTAAAACACCTTTACATTTTGGGCACTGTTCTTTAAGAGGCTTATCCCAAGAAACAAAGTTGCACTCCGGATATTTGCTACATCCATAAAATTTTCTTCCTCTCTTTGAGGTCCGCTCAACTATATCTCCACCACATTCTGGACACTTAACTCCTATTTCTTGCGTAATAGGTTTTGTGTTTTTGCATTCTGGATAGCCAGGACAAGCTAGAAACTTTCCATACCTACCCATTTTAATAACCATATTTTTGCCACATTTTTCACATATTACATCTGTTTCTTCGTCTTGTATTTCAATTTTGCCAATTTCTCTCTCAGCTATCTCTAGTTCTTTAGAAAAGTCCTTATAAAAATATTCAATTACTTCTTTCCAATTAGCATTCTCTTCTTCAATTTCATCTAGCTGTTTCTCCATTTCAGCGGTAAATTCCTCACTAACTATTCCCTTAAAATATTCTTTTAGTAGATCTGTAACTACTATACCCAATTCTGTTGGTTTAAAAACTTTTTTTTCTAAAATTACATACCCTCTACTTAATATGGTACTAATAGTAGGAGCATAAGTACTTGGCCTTCCTATGCCAAGCTCTTCCAAAGCTTTAACCAATGAAGCTTCTGTATATCTAGGAGGTGGTTGAGTGAAATGTTGTTGTGGCTCTAAATCCTTTAAAGGCAATTTCTCTCCTATCTCTAATTCTGGTAGTAATATATCTTTTTCATCATCAGAAGAATTATATACTCTTAGAAATCCCTCAAATAAAATTTTAGAACCTGTTACTCTAAATACAAAATTACCTGCATAAATCTTTATTGTTAAAGTCTCATAGGATGCAGGACTCATTTGGCTAGCTAAAAACCTCTCCCAAATAAGTTTATAAAGTTTAAATTGATCCTTCTTCAAGGAATCTTTTACTACACTTGGAGTCCTAGTCACAGAAGTAGGTCTAATAGCCTCATGAGCATCCTGAATGTCCTTTTTCTTCTGATTTTTGTTTTTATTAGATGCTCCTAAATATTTTTCTCCAAATTCACCTATAATATATTCTTTTACGCTTTCTAATGCTTCTTCAGAAATCCTTGTTGAATCTGTCCTTATATATGAAATAAGCCCTATTGTTCCCTGTCCCTTTATGTCAACACCTTCATATAATTGTTGAGCTAACATCATAGTTTTTTTTGTAGAAAATCCTAAACGTCTAGATGCTTCCTGCTGTAAACTACTAGTAGTAAAAGGTGGATTAGGGTTTCTGTTTTTCTTCCCCTTCTTTATATCCTTAACAATAAATTCTTCATCTTTTATAAAAGATATTATTTTATCAACCTCTTCTTTTGTATTTAACTCAACTTTTGATTCTTTGTTATCTTTAAACTCTCCATAAAAAGTTGCTTTAATTTTACTTTTGCCTTTTAATAAGATTGCATCTAGGGACCAATATTCCTTAGGTATGAATTTTTCAATTTCTTCCTCGCGATCACAAATCAGTTTTGTAGCAACAGACTGTACTCTACCCGCACTAAGTCCCTTTCTTACTTTTTTCCATAAAAGAGGGCTTATTTTATATCCCACTAGCCTATCTAATACTCTTCTTGCTTGCTGAGCATCTACAAGGGATTTGTTAATTGCTCTAGGATTTTTAATAGCATTTTGAATTGCACTCTTAGTAATTTCATGAAATTCTATTCTACTTTTTTGGTTTTCATCTAAATCTAATATATTTGCTAAATGCCACGAAATAGCTTCTCCTTCTCTATCAGGGTCAGTAGCTAAAAGAATTTTTTTCGCCTTTTTAGCTTCACTTTTCAATTCCTTAATGATTGGTCCCTTGCCCCTAATAGTAATGTATTGTGGTTCAAAATTATTTTCAATATCAATACCAAGCTTACTTTTAGGTAAGTCTCTAATATGTCCAACTGAAGCTTTAACCTCATAATTTTTTCCTAAGAATTTTGATATAGTTTTAGCTTTTGCAGGTGATTCAACTATAACTAAATTTTTTGCCAAAACTTTCACCTCCGAACATAATGAATCTAATATTTATGCTATAGAAATTAACTAAAAAATACAATCTACTATCTAATAGTATATATTCTTCCAGGTAGCTGTTTAATTACACCCTTCATTTCAAGAATCGTAAGAATACTGTTCAACTCCACAACACTAATACCTGTCCTAAGAGCAATTAGGTCACAGTGTATAGGTTTCTCAGAAATATATTTTATAACCTTAATCTCATCATCACTAAACTCATTATAATCTATTTCAACTTTTCTATAAAGCTTTGAGTACCTTTCAACTAAGTATGGAATTTCTTCAATAATATCGTCAACTGACATTACAAGCTTGGCACCATCTTTAATAAGAAGATTGGTCCCCCTACTAAATATACTATTTATATTACCCGGAACAGCAAACACATCTTTTCCTTGATCTATGGCGTGATGAGCAGTTATTAAAGAACCACTTTTCTCTGTAGCTTCTACAACTACTACTCCTAAAGAAAGTCCACTTATAATTCTATTTCTTTGAGGAAAGTTGTAAGGAAAAGGTTGAGTCCCTAAAGGAAATTCTGATATTATACACCCATTTTCTTGAATTCTATTATATAGCTCTCTATTTGAGCTTGGATAAACTACATCAACTCCACATCCTAAAACCGCAATTGTTCTACCTTTACTATTTAATGCACCTAGGTGAACGCATGTATCTATTCCTTTAGCCATTCCGCTTATTAAACTAATTCCCAAACTTGCAAGCTCACTAGAAATCTTTTCTGCAACCCAGTTCCCGTACGATGTAGATTTTCTAGAACCTACAATAGCAATAGAGTTTTCGTCTTCTGAACATAATCGTCCCTTTATATACAACACTTTAGGACTATAATTTATAAATCTGAGACTATTAGGATATCGTTCATCATAGTGAGTTATGACATCTACATTATATTTTTCTATCTTCTTAAATAAGTTTTCGTAATATATATCATTTCTATTCTTAATAATTTCAAGTCTTACCTTTTCATTTAGTTCATTGATAGAAGATATATCCTTATTACTCATGCTCCAAAGACATGTTAAGCTTCCTAATTTATTTTCCAATACATCTATAATTTTGTTGCTTACTCCCCCAATACTAGAAAGCCATATTAATGTATCTCTATTATTCATATTACCCACCCTTAATAATTACATTTACCAATACTTCCTGTCAAGGTTTCTATATTGTATAGCTTCTGCTAAATGTTGATGTTCTATTGTCTCTTTCCCCTCTAGGTCTGCAATTGTTCTAGCTACTTTCAATACTTTATTATATGCTCTAGCACTTAAGCCAAGCTTGTTAAAAGCCTCCTTAAGTAGCTTTTGGCCCTTTAAGTCTAATTTGCAGTATTTGTTAATATTCTTTGTAGTCAACTGAGAATTAGAAAAAATATTATCATTTTTATATCTTTCTAGTTGAAGTTGTCTTGCTTTATTAACTCTTTGCCTAATTTCACTAGATGTTTCTGTATCCGAATTGCCCTCCCCTAAATCATTATATGATACAGGGGTTACTTCAATATGAATATCTATACGATCCAATAGCGGTCCACTAACTTTACCTAAATATCTTTCAATACTTTTTTGACTACAGCTACATTGATGAACTGGGTCACCATAATAACCACATGGACATGGATTCATACTTGCTACTAACATGAACTTTGTTGGGTAAGTCAAGGTAGCATTTACTCTTGAAATAGTAACTATTCCATCTTCCATAGGTTGTCTTAAAACCTCAATGACGCTCTTTGAGAATTCTGGCAATTCATCTAAGAACAAAATACCATGATGTGCTAATGATATTTCCCCTGGCTTTGGTATTCTGCCTCCTCCTATTAGAGAAGTAGCAGAAGCTGTATGATGAGGTGCTCTAAAGGGTCTTATGCTAATAAATGACCTATTATTTAGTAAACCCGCAATACTGTATATTTTGGTTATTTCTAAAGATTCCTCAAATGTAAGATTGGGTAATATAGAAGGAAGTCTCCTTGCAGCCATAGTTTTTCCTGAGCCAGGAGGTCCAAGTATAAGTATATTATGATGTCCAGCAGCAGCTACTTCCATTGCTCTTTTTAATGCATACTGTCCCTTAATGTCAGAAAAATCACCATATTGATTCTGCTCTTCAACAGTCTGGGTAAAAGTTGTTGAGGTATAAGATTCAATGTCTAATTCTTCATTTAAATACAATACTAATTCACTCAAACTCTTTACAGGAATAATATCTATATTTTTGACTACACTGCATTCATCTCTATTGTCAAAAGGTATAATGGCCCTTTTTATTCCTTTTTCCATCAAAGAAATAGTTATTGGTAACGCCCCATCAATTCTACTTATATTACCATCTAAAGATAGCTCGCCAATAAAACAAGTGTCATCAAAAAATCTTTGCTTCACAACCTCCATTGCTGTTAGTATTCCAACTGCAATAGATAAGTCTAACTGAGAACCCTCTTTTCTTGTGTTTGCAGGTGCAAGATTCACTGTAATTCTGCTTAATGGAAACTCATACCCGCTATTCTTAATAGCAGTTCTTACTCTTTCTTTAGATTCCTTTATTGAAATATCCGGAAGACCTACTATATTAAATACTGGAAGACCTCGAGATATATCAGTTTCAACCTCTACAATAGTCCCATCTAATCCTTGTAAGACACAGGTTTTTACTTTAGAAAGCATATGGCTTACTCCTTTTTACCTTATAAAATTCTAAAAACTTAGATAGAATAAATGTCATATTTTAGTTTATTCTATAATAGTGAATAATTCAATAGGTAGTTTATTATTCCTTTAAACATTCTGAAAATTTAACTCAAAGCCCTTATGTCAATAACTCAAAAAACTGCCATTAAATAGGCAGTTATCCATTAAATCTTCTCTACATCCCCATATTCAATACCAAAAGTATCTACTGTTGCTTTTTTAATTATTTGGTCTTTTATAGGCTTATCACTATAATCTCTTTTAACATTAACAATTCTATCAACTTCCTCTATTCCTTCTATAGTTTTCCCAAAAGCTGCATATTCACCATCTAGATGTGGTGCTTTTTCAACCATAATAAAGAACTGAGAGCCTGCTGAATTTGGCAGCATTGACCTTGCCATAGAGATAACTCCTCTTTCATGTTTTAGATTATTGTCAAAGCCATTACTTTTGAATTCTCCCTTAATTGAATAACTAGGACCTCCAGTTCCATTGCCTTGAGGACACCCCCCTTGTATCATAAATCCTGGAATTACCCTATGAAAAGTTAGCCCATCATAAAATCCTTTGCTTACTAATGATATAAAGTTTCTCACAGTATTAGGGGCAACATCCGGATATAATTCTACTTTAATATTCTTTCCATTCTCTAACTCAATAGTTACTATAGGTTTATTACTCATATTTATCCTCCCTTGATATCTATTATTATAATTCAAAAGTACAGCACATACTATTATATAATGTTTACTATAATTTTAAAACATATTATTACTTATAATCCTTCTAGAGTCTATAACTCAACCTAAATATATCATATTTTTTGCATATGCTACAATATTATATTAAATTTTGCATTGCTTATTTAAATTCTAATTTACTCATCTCTAAAAATATTCCTTGGGAAATAGCCACATAGTGACAATTTTTTATTCATCATATATTTATTTGTTACTTTATACCACTTCATGTCTAAAAGGATAAATAGTTTTTTATTGAACATAATATTATTATGTTAACACATTTTGTTATATACGGATTATTAGGAATGCTTATGGAAGTTTTTTGGACTGGATTACATTCTCTGCTATCAGGAAATCTAAACTTAATCAGCTTTACTAGTATTTGGATGTTTTTTATATATGGAACTGCTGTTTTTTTAGAACCTGTACATCATAAGATAAGGAGGAAAAATATTTTATTTAGAGGAATAACATGGGTTCTTTTAATATATGGAATTGAATTTTTAAGTGGCTTTTTATTAGATAAATTAATAGGCTCCTGTCCATGGGATTATAGAAGCTCTACCAATTTCACACTTAAGGGATATATACGATTCGATTATTTCCCTGTATGGTTTTTTGTAGGTTTATTATTTGAAAAGCTTCATGATCTATTAGATAAAGGATTTATAGGGTTAAAGCAGAGATAACCCTATGATTATGTCCAAAAAGCATTTTGAATATGATTGATTTTCCTATCCGCGTTTAAATACACTTCAATTATGTCAAATCTATATTCATAGTTAATTAGTCTCTTAAAATTTATGTAATTTTGAGCTACTCTAATAATCTTTTGCTGTTTTTTATAGTTAACTGATTCATAGGGCAAACCATACCTGTTGCTAGTTCTTGATTTTACTTCAACAAACACAATAGTCTGACATATTTGTGCCACAATATCTATTTCACCTGCTTTAACTCTAAAATTTCTATCTAATATTTTATAGCCATTATCTAATAAGTAATTTACTGCTATATTTTCTCCAATAAGTCCAATATTTCTTGTGTTATTTCCCATGGTCTTCCCTCTCTGCATCAAGCTCATAAATAAAAGAAAGAATTTCCGCAACTGCAAAGTATAATTCCTCAGGTATTTCTTGTGCAATCTCAAGTTTAATTAGGCTATGAGCTAATAGTTGATCTTCAATAATTTTTATCCCTTCATCATTACCTTTGTTAATAATATTATCAGCAATAATTCCTTTTCCTTTTGCTATTACATAAGGTGCATCTCTTTCATTTTCATCATATTTTAAAGCTACTGCTATCTTTCTATCTTTATCATCATTCAATATTGTCACACCCTAACATCAATATTATAGCTAGAAAGCATTTCATCATCCATAAATATGTCTACTAGACTTTTTTCTTTATCTTCTGTAATATTTATCAGAACATTTTGATAACCTAAATCCTCCAGAGCCCTACGTAAGTAATTAATTTTATTTCTAAAAAACTGAATAAACTCATTTTCCACTTTAAAATCTAGCCTTATGCTTCTTGGATTTATTTTACATAACACGTCCACTTTTTTCAAGTACTTAGTATCTAGTGAAATATAAAAGGTATAATTATTCTTTTCAAGTTTATTGTTCTTCTTTAAAATGGTTACATGTCCATCATTTTGCTCATCTCTGAATTCTATAGGTATCTGTAAAAAAGAAAAAAAAGTGTTCAATTTATTATGTAACTCCAAACTTTTAAAAACATTATCTAGTTTAATACTAGATTCCTTAATACCACTTTTCTTAGATGATATATTATTAATTTGCTCTGTTAACTCTTTAATACTAGTTAAGAAGAGCTTTACAACTTCCTTGTTAAAATTATTCTCAGTGTCTACCTTTATAGGCTTAACATTAATTTTGTTGAATAAATTAATGTCTTCTTTTAAAATAGTATTATCATTATTGCTATGAACTCTAGGATGATTAGCTAGCTCATTTAATGAGTTTATTATTTCCTTTCCATGTTCTAATACCTTAGATAAAGTTTCATAGTTTTCTATAGATATCTCAACACCTAACTTCATTAAAAGAATAACCTTATCTATAATACTTTTTGTTGAGATATCGTTAGAGAATATAGATTGTAATTTTGAACTAATTAATTTGGTCACATCTATAGAACTCATATCATTAATATCATTTTTCTGCAATAGGATACTATTTGAATCTGTAAGTCTACTATCGACTAAATCATTATCATGAATGATTGTCAAAGTTTCTGTATCAGAGTTTACTTTAATTAATTTCATAATACTTTCATTTAGTGGAGATTTCTCTACATTTAATGCAATTATTTTATCGCCTGTACGAATATCACTAAGATTCATAATTTTATTTAAGCTTTTAATAGTTTTTTCAACATTTTCCTGTGACAATGGCATTTTAAGGCTTAATAAAGTACGTATTATTTGAGTATTTTCAGTATTTTTAGGAATATTGTAGTCTTCGAGCACCCTATTAACAAATGCTTCCAACTTACTAACAGGATTGTTATTATGCGTATTAGAAATATCAAGTATTTCCTGCTCAATAGGTAATAGAAATATTCTATTATCTTCAATATTTTTTACTATAAAAGTATATTGAAGATCCTTCAAGCCTTCAATGTTTATATCAGTCTTTGCCTGCAAAATTTCCCCGTTATCTAATCGTAAAACAACATCATTACCATTTATCTCTATAATTTTCCCTTTAATAAATATTCCTTCTTTTAGAGGTTTACTGCTATTATTAATTGATAATTCTTCATTTGAAAAAGTATTTGTTACTTTCACATTAATCACCACGCTGTAAATCATCTTTTTTACTAATAATTTTTGTTAAAAAGCTATCTCTATGTATTGGACAAGGCCCATATTTTTTAATTGCCTCTATATGTGCTTTAGTTCCATACCCTTTATGTTTTTCAAATCCATACTCAGGATACATATGGGCCCATTCTTCCTCACATTTTCTATCTCTATATACCTTTGCTACTATAGAAGCAGCAGCTATGCCATGACATTTTTCATCGCCTTTAATTATACTCATTTGGGGTATATCAATAGTAAGCTTCTCAGCATCTACCAAAATATAATCAGGATTCACATGGTTTCCATATCCATCTTTAAGTGCTTCTAATGCTTTTTCCATAGCAATTATAGTACTATTTTTAATATTAATTTTATCAATAGTTTTAGAATCAACACTACCTATACCTACGGCAACAGCACTTTTATATATTTGCTCATAAAGACTCTCTCTCTTTTTGGGACTAAGCTTTTTAGAGTCCTTTACTCCCTCAATTAATAGATCAATTGGAAGTATAATAGCACATGCTACAACATCTCCAGCTAAGCAACCTCTACCAACTTCATCTATACATGCAATGTTTTTATATCCTTTATTCCATAATTCCTGTTCTAACTCTAGCATATTTTTACCCCCATTTTGCTTTAATGAAAATTATTTATACTATAATAAATAATACAAAAGCCCTCCTATAATATTATCGGAAGGCTAGCAATAATTCTTGATATCTTCTGGATATTCTAATGTAATTCTACCTATTAGTCCTCTTCTAAATTCATCTAATATTAGATGACTCACCCTTGTGTAGTCAATTTCTTCTTTCTTTAAAAGGCATCCTCTTTTAAATGCAATTTTCTCCATAACTTCAATAGGCTCACAATTATCTACCTTTATATCATATCTGTTTTCTAGTAGTGTCTTTTCCTGGTCACATAATCTTTCGATTAGCTTTAAAGCAAGAGTTTCAATATCCATTATTTCATCTTTAATAGCTCCCGTAAAAGCTAAATTCAAAGCAACATTTATATCGTCAAACTTTGGCCAAAGTATTCCAGGTGTATCTAACAACTCAATATTACCCTTTAATTTTATCCACTGCTTTCCTTTAGTTATACCAGGTCTATTGCCTGTTTGTGCACCCTTCCTTCCAGATAAAGAGTTGATTAAAGTAGATTTTCCTACATTGGGAATTCCTACAATCATTGCTCTAACTGAAGAACTTCTAATTCCCTTCTGCTCTCTTAACTCCAGTTTCTCTTCTAGAACTTTATTGGCTTCATTTATTATATTATTAGTACCTATATTATTTATTGAATTAGCTAGTATAACAGATTGAGCAGTTGATTTATAATAATCAATCCATTTCTGATTTCCTTTTTCATTGCTAAGATCACTTTTATTCATGACAACTATTCTGGGCTTATTATTGATAAGTTTATCAATATCAGGATTTTTGCTACTATAGGGAATTCTAGAATCTAACAGTTCAATTACTATGTCTACTAGCTTTAAATTACTTGTAATTAAATCTTTTGTCTTTTTCATATGCCCAGGATACCAGTTAATGTTCACATTACCACCAACCTTTATTTATCTACTGGCGAATTATTATTTATCGTGGATAAAA